>JBLYYS010000091.1:0-12310 GCA_048550235.1 Acidimicrobiia bacterium
AGGGATCGCGACATGTAGAGATCGACTGCCCGCTCCTGGACGGTTTCTACTGTTTGGCGGATCTCGAGTTGGGTAGCTGCTATCTGCGCTTCGAGATTGGAGATGGAGACTTCGAGATCGGAGAGTTCTGCCTCATTAGCGGCGATGTCCGCCTCCTTGGCGTCGACCCGACCCTGGACCTCGCTGATCTGGGCCTGCAGAGTCTCGAGCCGTGCCGCCACCGCGGCGACCTCGGCAGCCCGTTGATCCTTGATCTCCTTCTGGGCCCTTATCTGGGTGTTGAGATCGTCGATCTCCTGCTCGATTTCGCTCAGCTTCTGTTCGTTCGACTGAGCCCCGACGGGAAGCGCTAGCGCCAGCGCCAGGAGCAATGCAATAGGGATCATCCCGCGTTTCATGACTTCACTCCCTCAAGTACCGGCGGACACCGAGCGCCGAGCCAAGGAACCCGGCCACCGCTCCGAACAGGAGGAACAAGATCGTCCAACGCCAGAAGAACGAATCGGCGACCTGGAAATCGAAGAGTCCGATCGTGTCATCGATTCCTTCGAGCCGTGATCGCATGAAGAACACCATCACCACCGAAAACAACGCTCCGATGAACCCCTGCAGCATTCCTTCCAGTAGGAACGGGACCCGTATGAACCAGTTGGAAGCGCCGACGAGCTTCATGATCCCGATCTCTTCCCGGCGGGCGTAAATAGCCATGCGGATGGTATTGGAGATCAAGACGACGGCCGAGCCACCTTGGACAATCGCCAGCACCACTCCAATCATGTTGAGCACGCTGCTGAGGTCGGCCAGTTGCTCGATGCTCTCGCCCGGTGACGTGACCTCCTTGACCACCGGCTGATCAATCAATCGGAGTTGAATCGCCCGGTATTCCTCGATATTGAGGAGCTTGATTCGGATCGAAGCGGGCAGGATGGCCGGGTTCACATTCTCGAGCATCGCCGGGTTACTGGCGAACATCTCCTGGAATTCTTGATATGCCTCGGCCTTTCCGACAAAGGCGGCGTCGTCGACCTCTTCCCAATTGTTGACCTGATCGAGCAGGCCCATCTGGGCCTCAAACGTCACCCCGTCACGCACCTCATCTTTCAGCCAAACGATGACATGTACACCGTCCTGCCACTGCAAAGTATTGGCTTTGACCAGTTCGTTGAGAATCAGAGCGCTGAACGCAAGGGTCAGCGAGACAAAGACGGCGAGAACCGCGCCCACGACCACGAGTGCGTGGCGGCCCATATTGATGAAGGCTTCGCGGAGGAGGTATGAAATCCGGCTCATGCTTCCGGCTCCGCCTCGACTTCAGCCGGGTCGTCCGCGATCTCGAGAGTCTGTGTATCGATCGGGTCCTCTTTCGCCGCATCCACGGAATCCAAAACGGTCGCGATCTCCTGGAAGTGCTCGTAGCGACCACCCGACTGGTCCCGTACGATTCGGCCCGACTCCAGTTGCACCACACGGCGCCGCATCGCATCGACGATCGCGTGATCGTGTGTCGCCATCACAATGGTTGTCCCGGTTCGATTGATTCGGTCTAGCAGTTTCATGATCCCGACTGATGTAGCGGGATCGAGGTTTCCTGTCGGTTCATCTGCGAGCATGATTGGCGGCCGGTTGACGAATGCACGAGCGATCGAGACACGCTGTTGTTCTCCGCCGGACAGCTGCTTGGGTTTCCTGTCGGCTTTTCCATCGAGACCGACAAGATCGAGAACCTGACCCACCTGACGCTTTATCACCGAACGGGGGCGCCCAAGCACCTCGAGGGCGAAGGCGACGTTCTCTCCCACGGTCTTGTTTGGCAGAAGCTTGAAATCCTGGAACACCGTGCCGATGGAACGACGCAAGAAGGGAACCTTCCATGAAGGCATCTTCGTCACGTCCTTGCCCGCCACCCAGATCGAACCCCTGGTGACGTCGTCCTGCCGCAGCATCAGCCGGATGAGGGTGGACTTGCCGGAGCCGGAGGGACCGACGAGAAAGACGAACTCACCCTTGGGCACCTCGAGGTTGGCGTCGCGGACGGCGACGGTGCCACCTTCATAAACTTTGGTGACTTCTTGAAGTCGGATCATTAGAAAAACTCCGGGCTGCCGCGCCGAGCGCGAAAAGACCCACTAGATGCTTTGACCCCTACTCCATCCCGCCAGCGGCAGATTACCAAGGGGCGCGGTGATTGCGAATCAATGCGAATCAGCCGGACGCCTCCTGTCGAGCTCTGCGCCAGTGGAGGTATGCCTCCACCAGTCCACGGAGATCACCGTCGAGGACCCCCTGGACATTGCCGATCTCGAGCTCAGTCCGGTGATCCTTGACCATCTGATACGGCTGCATCACATACGAGCGGAGTTGCCGACCCCAGCCGGCTTCTGTCTGCTCTCCCCTGATCTCGTCGATCTGTTCGCGTTGTTGCTGACGTGCGAGCTCCGCGAGTCGGGCCTTCAGGAGTGCCATCGCCCTGGCCCGATTCTGTATCTGCGACCTTTCCGCCTGACAAGCCACGACCACATTCGTTGGCAAGTGTGTGATACGCACGGCGGAATCAGTGGTGTTCACATGCTGGCCACCCGCACCCTGAGATCTGAAAGTATCAATCCTCAAGTCGTCGAGATTGATCTCGATCTCCTCGGCGTCGCCGACTTCGGGAATCACGTCTATGCCGGCAAAGGAGGTATGGCGACGCGCGTTCGCATCGAAGGGGCTGATCCGAACAAGGCGATGCACTCCTCGTTCACCTTCCATGGTTCCATAGGCGTACTCACCCTTCACCGTGAAGGTTGCCGACTTGATGCCGGCCTCGTCGCCCGGAGTTATCTCGTCCACTTCGACATCGAACCCCTCGTTGTCGAGGAACCTCAGGTACATTCGAAGGAGAATCTCGGCCCAATCCTGAGCATCAACCCCTCCCGCTCCGGCATGCACCGACACGATGGCAGCAGAGTCGTCGTGCTCGCCAAAGTAGAGCGACTCCACCTCGAGTTCCGCTAGTTCGACATCCACAGCGTCGAGATCGGAAGTCACCTCCGCCAGAGCGTCGGCATCCGATTCGTCCTGGGCCAACTCCAGCATCAACTCGCCGTCGTCGATCACACTATGCAGCCGCTCGAATTGCCCCAGAAGTCGCTCGAACCTTGCGAGCTTGCGCGTAACCTCCGTTGCCGCTTCCGCGTCACTCCAGAG
Source organism: Acidimicrobiia bacterium (assembly GCA_048550235.1). Taxonomy (GTDB): domain Bacteria; phylum Actinomycetota; class Acidimicrobiia; order Spongiisociales; family JAHEDJ01; genus JAHEDJ01. The sequence goes on from JBLYYS010000091.1 coordinate 3,190, forward strand.
ATCCGGGGCGGCAGCCCGTTGCCTCAATTCATCCAGTTCACGTTCCTTCGACTCGACGTCAAAGGAACCTCCGCGCATCGTCGAGGCGGGATCTCAAATCTAGGAGTGCGGCGCGCGGATCGGTGGTGTTCATAGGCAAGGAGATATTAGTGCGTGGGGCTCTTTGTCCGGCTGATAGCTGAAAGCTGATGACTGATAGTGGCAGCCGCTATGCGGCTGCCCCATGACACTTCTTGTACTTCTTCCCAGAACCACACGGGCAGGGATCATTACGGCCAACCTTGTCGGAGTGAGCCGGACCTCTAGAGGACGAAGAGGGCTGTCCACCGCCCGCAGCAACCTGAAGCTTCGGTTTCTCTTCACGTTTCGCCAGTTGGGCATGAAAGAGGTATCGGACCGCGTCTCGCTTCGCAGAGTCAACGAGGTCGGCAAACATGTCAAAACCTTCGCGCTGATACTCGACGAGCGGATCTCTTTGGCCCATCGCCCGCAGTCCGATACCTGCCCGCAGATAGTCCATCTCAGCAAGGTGCTCGCGCCACTTGTTGTCGATAATCGAGAGAATGACATTCTGTTCGATTTGTCTGAGAACATCCGAACCGAATTCGACCTCGCGGCGTTCGTAAACGGCTTGGGCCTCCTCGAGAGCAGCGTCGACAACGTCAACGACCGCTAGCCCACCCGGTTGATCGACCTTCTCTTTCGTCAACTCAGTGGGGTACAGCACAGATAGCTCCTGGATCAGCTCATCCCAATCCCATTCCGAAGGAGAAACCTGGTCGGTGATGGCGATCTGGACCGTCTCCTCGACAACCTCGTCTATCCACTCGCTGGCCAGTTCTTTGCTGGAATCACCTTCGAGAATTCCAGATCGCCATTCGTAGATGACCTGTCGCTGTTTGTTCATCACCTCATCGTATTTGAGTACGTTCTTCCGGATCTCGAAGTTTTGCGACTCGACCTGACCTTGTGCCCGCTCGATCGACTTGCTGACCATCTTGGCCTCGATGGGCATGTCTTCGGGCATCCGCAGTCGCTCCATGATGGAGGACACCCGCTCGCCCTGGAATCTTCGCATGAGATCATCTTCGAGCGATAGGTAGAACCTCGACTCGCCAGGATCACCCTGCCGACCCGATCTTCCTCGGAGCTGATTGTCGATACGACGGGATTCGTGGCGCTCAGTGCCGACGACATACAACCCACCGGCGGCGACAACTTTCCGATAACCCTCCTCGAGTTCCGCGCTGTAACGGGCGAACGCAGCTTCGTAGCCTTCCTTGTACTCAGGAGATTCGGGCACGAGGCCTTGGCGCTTCATCTCTCCCTTGGCCAGTTCGTCGGGGTTACCGCCGAGCCGGATATCGACACCTCGCCCGGCCATGTTGGTGGCCACGGTCACCGCGCCCAGGCGACCCGCCTGTGCGATGATGTCGGCTTCACGCGCATGGTGCTTAGCGTTCAGCACTTCGTGTTTGACGCCGCGCTTGCGAAGCATCGTCGAGAGACGCTCGCTCTTCTCGATTGAGACAGTACCGACCAGAGACGGTTGCCCCTTCTTGCTTCGTTCGGTGAGGTCATCGATGAGGGCGTTGAACTTGGCGTCCTCAGTCTTGTACACGAGATCTGGTTCATCCATCCGAGCAATCGGTTGGTTTGTCGGTATCTCCACGACTTCAAGTCCGTAGATCTCCGCAAACTCCGCCGCCTCTGTCTTGGCGGTGCCCGTCATCCCGGCGAGCTTTTCGTACATGCGGAAGTAGTTCTGCAAGGTGATGGTCGCCAGCGTCTGGTTCTCTTCCTTGATCTTGACGCCCTCTTTGGCCTCAATCGCTTGGTGCAACCCCTCCGAATAGCGACGTCCGTCCAGTACCCGTCCGGTGAACTCGTCGACGATCTTCACCTCGCCGTTGTCGATCAGGTAGTCGACGTCCTTCTTGTAGAGCACCTTGGCCTTCAACGCCACATCGAGATGGTGGACGAGATCAACGGCGGCAAAGTCGTACATGTTCTCGACACCGAGGATCTCTTCGACGCGGGTAACACCCTCCTCGGTTGTGACAACCTGACGCTTTGCCTCGTCGATTTCGTAATGCTGTTCGGCTCGGAGTCGATCAACGATCCGCGAGAAATCACGGTAATACTTGGCGGTGTCGGCCACCCGACCGGAGATGATCAGCGGCGTTCTCGCCTCGTCAACGAGAATGGAGTCGACCTCGTCGACAATGGCATAAGCATGCCCTCGCTTGACCATGTGGTCGACACGCATCGCCATGTTGTCGCGCAAGTAATCGAACCCGAACTCGTTGTTGGTCCCATAGGTAATGTCGGCACCGTACGCCGGGCGTCGTTCTTCAGGTGTCATCGCCGACTGAATGAGCCCGACTTCGAGACCCAGGAAACGGTGGACCCCGCCCATCCACTCCGCGTCGCGCGAAGCCAGGTAGTCGTTCACAGTGACAACATGCACGCCACCGCCGGAGAGGCCATTGAGGTAGCACGGAAGGGTAGCGACGAGCGTCTTTCCTTCACCGGTCTTCATCTCGGCGATCATGCCGCGATGGAGAGCGCCTCCACCGATCACTTGCACATCGAATGGGCGCATACCGAGGACTCGTCGTGAAGCCTCACGAACGACTGCGAAAGCTTCCACTTCCAGATCATCGACCGATGCCCCATTGTGCAATCGCTGCCTGAAGTCGTCGGTCTTCGCCCTTAGTTCGACATCGGTCAGCTTCTCGATCGTTGGCTCGAGGTCGTTGACTGCCGCCGTCAGAACCTCGAGATCGGAAAACGCCTTGCCTTCGCCGACGCGAAGTATTTTGCTGAGAATGGACATGAGTCACTAATCATATCGGTGGTAGGCGTTACTGAGATCGTCGCGCCTCCGAGTCAGGAGTTCTGATACCCAGCGACCTCGAGAAGCGCCGCCGGATCGAGTCCGGCTCCAGCCGGCGTGAGTTGATCAACAACCGTCCTCCCGATCATCGAGAATGGCTCGGGAATCTCGAGCGAAGCGCCACCGGCTGAACGGACCAACACCACATCAGGATGGTCGGCGGCCTCGTTGTTGTTTCTGGTCACCATTACAAGTTCGCCGCCTGCCAGCTGCAATAGTGAACCGGTCGGGTACACCCCGACCATCTTTATGAACGCGTGCACCATGTTCGGGTCGTAGAAGGTCCCTGCACCCTGTAGCAGTACTTGAAGAGCTCGGTTGGGCGTCTCCGCCCGACGGTAGGAGCGACGGGTCGTGAGTGCGTCGTAGGTGTCGGCAGTGGCTACCAGTCGACTGAAGAAGTGCCGTTCGCGGTCATAGACGAGCGACGGATAACCCTGACCGTCGAAGCGCGCATGATGTTCAAAAGCTACGACTGCAGCAATCTCCTGGCCGGGAGCAGCAGCCGCCAGGATTGCGGCGGCACCTTCTTGAGGGTGGAGCTTGATTTCTGCCCATTGCTCAGGATTCAGACGACCCGGATACTGCAGAGTCGATGCTTGGACCCTCACTTTGCCGATGTCGTGTAGGAGCGCGCCGACTGCCAACAGCTTGAGTTCGTCCTCAGGCAACCCAGCGAGCCTGGCGAGCGCAATCGACAGGATGCACACGTTCACCGAGTGATAGAAGGTGTACTCATCGTGGCTCTTCATCGTCGAGAGGAGCAAGGAAGCGCTGGGCTGAGCAAGCGTGTGTTCCACCAGCTGCTCGACTGCCCATGTCGCACCAGTGAGATCGAAGCCTTCATCGACCTCCAGAGCCATCGTGACTCCTCGGAGAACATCCAACGAGCGAGCGTACGACCTCCGGAGACCGGAGATCGCCTCATCGGACTCGAGTTCCGCCCTGGTAAATGGCCCTTCGTTCAGCCTGATGGTTCCGCCGGCCGGAATGTCACCCGACAGGCCAGCAGCAAATCCAGCGAGATCGTAGACGTCACCTTCAGATACGGGGTACTCAAAGGAAATCGATTCGATCCCACGACTCTGCAGGTCCCGGAGAAGCTTGTTGTACTCCAGCGAGGCATGGGCCAGGAGGCTCCGATTCTCGTACAGCGAATCACCGAGAATCGACAGCACCACCTCACCAACGGTGTCCTTGCACAGGCGATTGGCATTCTCCCGGAGCTTTCCCAGAACCTCCCCCGTGGCCGGATGGTCGAGTGGGTACAGAGCCAGCTGGGTAGTAGCGGCCCGCAGCTGACTGAGAACATCCCGCGATATCCGTTCGCTCATACCTGGCTTCCCTTCAATGCATCCCTGGCCGAGCGTCTGAGAGTACGCGTCGACGCCGAGAAGCTGAATCGCTTGGCGGCTAGTTGCTCGAGCGCCGCACGAGTCTTGGGACTCGATCTCTCAGAGAGGAGGTCCACGACCCGTTGCTTCTCGGCCAGATCCAGGCTACGACGGTCCAGGGCCGCCACCAACAACCGCTCGGCAGCATCGCTCTCCTGTGTCCCGAGCAGTGCAATCGCAGTTTGTCGAATGCTTGGATGGTCATCGCCGAGTGCAGTTTCAAAGAACGGTACGGCTTCATCGCCAAGCATCGCCAGACCACGCAACGCCTCGAGGCGCACACGATGATCACCGTACGAGAGAACGGGGCGCATCGCCCGGATCGCATCCCGGTCACCAGTGTGTCGAAGAACGATCACGATATTGCGGACGAGATACCAGCGCGGATCGCTCAGCCGGGCGGTCAACGGATCGGGGTCATCTGTTGCGACCTCGGACAGCATGTCGACGAGCATCCTTCTGCGTGCTGCATCCTGTTCCTCGGCGAGAATCTCCACCAGCACGTTTACAGCGCTCGTCCCGAGCGCCTTGAGGAGTCGCACCGCCGGACCCGCCTCTCCACCTTCGGTGGCCGTCTGCACTACCGCACTCATGATCTCGGATGAGGAGATTTGGGCAAGGGCCTCCTCGACTTCCGGCCGTCGGTGATCGGCAAACGTGCTCGCATCCATGACGGCTCTGAGCCACAACTCCGCTCGCCGATACTGACCGCGGCGAACTGCCGTACCTACCTTGCCGATCCAGATTCGCATCAACCGACGGAAGCGGTCATCGCGGTCTTCGGCGAACAGCAACCCGCGGAATACCTCAAGCGCGTGATAGAAGAAATGTTGGGGGTTTGGGAACTCCGACTGCAGTGCTTCAACAAACGAAGACTCGTCGACCCCTGACCCGGCCAGATCGCGCAACCGTTCGTGGACACTGACGGCAGCTACCTCTCTGGCAGCCTGAACCGCGTCGGTGGTCTGGATGAGTTCCAGCAGTTCCTCCGGACGGCCGTCAACACGATCCGTCGAAACTCGCGCATAGTCGAGAAGCAAAGCAAGGCCGGCTGGATCGAGACTCGGAGCAAGCCGCGCCAACTCGTTTCCTGCGAACTGATCCAGGAACGCTCGTTCAGAGTCGGATTCCTGTCGATTCAGAAACCTGGTGAATACCGCCATGCTGGCCGGCGTTGGCAGATGGAAGAAGGTCTCAACGAACGCTTTGACTACCTCTTCCCGGCCCTGGTAATCGTCGTCATCCACGAGCTCGAGAGTCGCCTGGTACTCCTCGAAGAACAGCTCGGCCAGCTTCTCCGGGTCGCCACCCGCCTCTTCTACCAGGGCAGCAGCAAACTCCTTCGGGTCGGAACCTCGATCAATGACCGACTGAACGCGATCGTCTCGGTCGACCACCTCCTCCTCGACAAGCGTGCGTAGTTGCGAACGCTGGACGACCGAGATACTGGCAACACCGTCTCGCCTCAGAGCAGCCGCCACGCCGCCGGAGGCTCGGACCGATTCCTCTTCCTTGGCCAACGAACCAAACAACCTGGCAATGTCCAGAGCACCCGGTGAATCCTCGAACCGAATCGACTCGATGTGATGGACGTAGCAACGTCGAGCAAGACGTTCTGCTCCTTCACGCTCCGTCTCCACTTCATCACCCTCTGAGAGGAAGTGGGGACCTTCGACCTCGATGGTCATGTCCGGCTCAACTACCTCGCGGAGCGTTTCGACAGCGCGTCGAAACGCAGGTTGAGTTTCAGGATCGGGATAGAGGCTATGAACCGTCCACGCCGTACCCAACGCCTCAACAGCGACCACCTGTGGGCGACGCTCTACTTGCATCAGTCGATTTGAATTAGGTCTTCACGCAAGGCGTACATCACAGCTTCGCCGCGCGAATGCAGGCCGAGTTTGTCCAGGATATTGCGAACATGGTTCTTGACGGTGTTCTCTGAGATATAGAGCATTTCTCCGATCTCTCGACTCGTCCGACCCTGAGCCACAGCCTGCAGAACCTCGATCTCTCGGCCGGTGAGCGCCGGCTTTCGGCCGACAACGACATCCCGATGCCTGAGCATCTGCGCGACTGTCTCGAAGAGCTTCATTCCCATCGCCGGCGAAATGACCGCTCCCCCAGTCATCACGTCCTTCATCGCCGAGACGAGGTGAGGAAGCGGCGTCGTCTTCGTGATATAGCCAACGCTGCCCGCCTTGATCGCCTTCAGGAGGTCTTCCTCCGATTCGCTGGCAGTAAGCAGAACCACCTTGGTTTCGGGAGCAGCGGCAATGAGTTTGTCCACGACCTCCAGACCGGAAATCCCCGGCATCAAGACATCCAGTACGATCAAATCAGGCTGTTGCTCCTTGGCCACCTGGACACCAGCCAGGGCGCCTTCGGCTGTACCAACGACCTCGAAACCGGCATTCTCCAGCGCGGCCGACATGCCGGCAGTAAAGAGTGGGGCATCGTCAATGATGATTACGCGCGTCATGCCGGCTCTATCAATCCAAGGGCACCATCGCGGCGGCGGTAGAGCACGCTGGGCATGTCGCTTTCGGCGTTCTGGAAGAAGAAGAAACTGTGCCCGAGTAGGTCCATCTGCAATGCGGCCTCCTCCGGGGTCATCGGCTTCATCACGAACTGCTTCACGCGCACAATCACGGGACCATCATCCGGCTCGTCCTCCACGGCCGCAAAGCCGAGATCCTCACCTTTGCGACCCTTCCGTGAACGTTGTACAAGCCGTTCTTTCAATCGGCGAAGTCGCTTCTCCATCTTGTCTACGGCGATGTCGAGAGCGGCTTCGGCGGATTCGGCAGTCGACTCGACGCGCATCATCTGGCCGGCTGCGCGACTCGTGACTTCAACCTTGAATCGTCCGTCTGCGACTCGACGATTCTGCGCTTCGGTGAACTCGACATCTGCGTCGAGCACGCCATCGAAAAAGCGACCGGCGTGAGAAACCTTGGTCTCGGCCATCTCACGAAGTCGCTCGTCCACGCTGGTATTTCTACCGCGGACTCGAACTTCCACGCTCTACCTCCGATCTATGGACCCGACCGTTGACCGGCTCCATCCTCACCTAGGAGACTAGTCACCTTAAGCGCGCGGGTGGCGGTAACCGCACCAACGACCAGGTCACCCAATACTCGTTCTGCTGCCTGCAATGTCGACCCGGTGGTAACCACGTCGTCGACAAGGATTATCGGTTCATTTGTGGGCCTGCTGAAGAACATTGGCGGATGTCTTCTGGCCGCATTTCTACCGGTGTGAGCACGGGCCCAAAGAGGCGCCGACAACACCCTCGCAACGGCCCGACCGGTCAGTGTCGCCAATTCGTTCGCCAGGTCCAGGGCCGGGTCTACCCCGTATCGCAAGCGCCTGACTCCGGAGCGAGGAATCGGGACCAGAGAACCTGGACCATCGTCAACGAGCGGCATCATGGCTTCGGCCAGCCACCTCCCAGCCGATTGGAGCGATTCGAACTTCATCCTGTGCACGAGACGACGGGCCGAGCCCTCATGACGGAACGCCGACCTCACGAGCAAACCCGACTCGAGGCGCTGAACCCCACCCGAACGAAAGTCGGCTAGACAAGCCGGACAAACACTGCGTTCACTCCAGTTGCGGCAAGACAAGCAGATCATTCGCTCAACGTATCCCTGAGGAATGACAGAAACGCGAGAGCCCGAGCCCTAGTGGCTAACGGCTAAGGGCTGCGAAGCTACGTCCCCTCTTGCCAGGAGGCCAGATAGGCCCTCTGCTCGTCGGTGAGTTCCTCTAAGCCTCCGCCCATAGTCGCGAGCTTGATGGAAGCCACCTCTTCGTCGAGTTCCTTGGGCAGGGTATAGATCTGCGGCGACAGTGTGCCTGCATTGCTTATGAGCCACTCGGCTGCCATCGCCTGGTTTGCGAACGACATGTCCATCACGTCTGCAGGATGGCCTTCCGCTGCTCCCAGGTTCACGAGACGACCTTCGGCTGCGACGAACAGCGTACGCCCATCGGCAAGCTCAAATCCTTCGAGATTCTCCCTGGCAGGACGTCTGGACACCGCCATACCGGCCAGTGCTTCGAGGTCGAGCTCAATGTCGAAGTGACCCGCATTCGAGAGAATGACGCCGTCTTTCATCCGCTCGAAGTGGCGGCCGCGCAACACATGCTTGTTACCGGTCACCGTCACGAAGACATCTCCCATCGAGGCAGCATCATCGGCAGTGAGTACCTGATACCCGTCCATGGCAGCTTCGAGTGCGCGAATCGGATCGACCTCGACCACGACGACTTTGGCCCCAAATCCGTCGGACCTGTCGGCAACACCTCGCCCGCAGTCTCCGTAGCCAACAACGACGACCGTGGAGCCTGCCAGCAGGACGTTGGAAGCTCGCAGAATTCCGTCAATCGCGGACTGACCCGTTCCATAGCGGTTGTCGAACAGGTGCTTGGTGGCGGAGTCGTTTACAGCGACCACAGGCAACCGAAGCGTTCCATCTTCGGCCATCGCCCGCAGCCGGATGACACCCGTCGTTGTCTCTTCGGTGGATCCAACTGGATTGAGTTCAGTGCGGTCGGTGTGAAGGATCGTGGCCAGATCTGCCCCGTCATCCATCGTCACATCGGGTTCTGCATCGAGTACCGCGTGAATGTGGCTGTAGTAGCGGTCGGGATCCTCAGCCCTCACTGCGAACACCGGGATGCCGTCCTCGACGAGTGCCGCGGCAACGTCATCCTGTGTTGAGAGTGGATTGCTGGCACAAAGAAGAGGCTTTGCCCCGCCGTCGCGGAGGGCCAGCATCAGATTGGCAGTCTCAGCCGTCACGTGGAGACAGGCAGCGAC
>JBLYYS010000092.1:0-11047 GCA_048550235.1 Acidimicrobiia bacterium
CAGTTCATTCAGGCGACGCGAGACAGCCATGCGGAAGGATCACGAATCTCATCGAGAGTTGGCAGGGATTCCACGTCTCTCCACACGAGGTCGACTGAGTCCCACCCGGCGGCACGCTCGACATGGAGAACGAATTTCTCCCCCAGCTCATATTGTCGAAGCTTCATTTCAAGACCGGTGATGCGGAAGAACGCCTTTGTGCGAGCGTCCATCCGGCGCCGTTTGAGGATCGACGACATGCGGTCCTGAGTCACCAGGTGCCGCGCCCCGATCCGATCCATGATCACGTGCCCGTGTCCTTCGAGGACCGACATGAGAGCCTGTACCTTGTCGATCAACTCGCGCTGTGCCTCGCCTGCGAATAGGCCGAGAAGGCCTGTCTCTCCGATAACGTCGGTATCCGTCTCGACCGCCGTCTTGACCTCTTCGACGATCCTCTTGAGGCGGCCGCGCTCAGGCTCAGCGCTTTCGACGAGCCCCTGTACGAGCGAAAGGAAGTAGTCCTGCATCCAGGGCACAGCAGTGAACTGAGCACGATGGGCGCATTCGTGCAACATGAGCCAAAACCGAAACTCATCGGGTATGAACTGGTGGGCCCTTTCCATGGCCAGCACATTCGGACCGACGAGGAAGATGACATCACCTTCCGAATCGTCCGTCGGCAATACCAGTTCATACTGACCAAGGACTCGCCTGGACAGAACACCGAGTAGTGCACCGGTCTCCGCCGCTACGAGGCTCCTGGCCACACTCGCAGCTCTGGAACCCAGAGAACCGGCCTCCATCAACCGCGCCGCGATCTTCTGTTCGGCCGGCTCCATCAGCCTGGAAAAGAATTCGACGTTGCGTTCGACCCAAGCAGTCCTGCCTACAACCTCGACTCCAGCCGAACCAGAAGGAACCAATCCGGTTTCCTCACCGACTAGAGCTCCGGCTCGCTCCATCAGGTCTGGAACCTGCGAACGCAACGCCTCGATGTGGTAGGTCGAATCGAGAGGGTGACTGCCGGCAACCCGGTCGGCCACTTTGACGGCCAGCGACCAGGGAATGCCCTCACTCATTGAACGACGCGGTACCGCTTGCCCACGACCTTCACGAAGTATTGAACGACTGTGAGCACCACTGCCACGACGGCCAAGACCAAGAAGGTTGGAATGAGATAGCGGTAGGTCCACGAGGGTGTGTCATCGACGGGAGCCGGCTCGGGAACCTCGATTGCCGGAACATCCGCTTGGGCCAGCACCTCACCAACGGCAAGGGCGGCCGGCGCAGCGAGAAGCAACGTGGCGACGATGAGCAGGAATAGAGCAATCCGACGGCCGGTATTCGTCATGGCGGGGACCTTAGTACCCGGTTGCCGTTCGCGAGTAGCCACCGACAAGATCGGCGGGAATCACTGTTCCTCCCGCAGGATGCTGCGGAGGCGACTGATCAACTCGTCGGGAACGTCTTCGCAGCTCTTCTCTCGCACCACGGAACGCAGTCGATCCTCGAAGTCAAACGCTCCGTCGCACTGGACGCACGAACGCAGGTGCCAGTTGATGCGCATCCGCCGATACCAGGTGATCTCGCCGTCGAGGTAGAAGTAGATCCTCTCTACCGCGTGCTCACATTTCCGCCTATTCATCGGTTTCCTCCGAAGGTGCGGTGAGACCGCGTTCCCTTGCGAACTCCCACAACGCTTTCTGAAGCGCCTTTCTTCCCCGGTGAAGTCTCGACATCACGGTGCCGATCGGAACGTCCATGATTTCCGAGATCTCCTTGTAGGAGAAACCCTCGACATCAGCGAGGAGTACGGGCAGCCGGAAATTCTCCGGAAGTGCCTCGATCGCCTGTTTCACGTCGGAGTCGACGAAACCGGAAAGAACCTCTTCCTCGGCGCTTTTCGAGGCCTCTCTGGTTCCAGCGGTGGATACCCGGCGATACAGGTAGAGATCCTCGAGTTCGCCAAGATCGACCTCTTTGGGTCGGCGCGCCGCCTTGCGATACTTGTTGATGTAGGTGTTGGTCAGGATTCTGTACAGCCAGGCCTTGAGGTTCGTGCCCGTGGCGAAAGTGTGATAGGCGCGATAGGCCTTGAGGAAGGTTTCCTGAACGAGATCCTCGGCATCGGCTGGGTTACGAGTCATGCGCATCGCGGCCGCGTACAGCTGCGGGGCGAAACCCATCGCATCGTCTTCGAACTTGGCCTGATCAGCCACGAATACTCCTGTCCCCGCAGAACACTACTCACACCAAGGCCGACGAGCTTCGACCTCGAAGCATGACCGTGGAAGCTGGAGCCGGAGCGGGGATTCGAACCCCGGACCTGCTCATTACGAGTGAGCTGCTCTACCCCTGAGCTACTCCGGCGGCGGGCCGGAATGATAGCCGCACTTCCACCGGCTCAAGCCATCCAACCTTCGTTCAACCGGTTCGATCGCCAAGTACTCCGCTCATCCATTCGGTCCAGGCAGACATCATCGCCGAGGCCGCCTCCTCCTCCGCCTCGCGAAAGTCGCCAGGCTCGATTGGGGATCCGACCGTCACCTGGACCCGACTGCGACGTACGCGGGTGGCACCCAAGCCATATGCAAGATCGGTGCCGGACACTGCCACCGGAATCAGCGGAGCTCCGGTCCGCAGACTCAAAGAGGCCGCGGCCGGGTGCGGTTCGACGCTCCCCCATTCAGACGTGACTCCACCCTCAGGGAAGATTCCGATCGCACCCCCGGATTGCAGGTGGCGAATCGATGCCTTCATCGCCCCGAGCGGTGGCCGATCGCGCGACAGAGGGATTGGTCCGATCAGATACAGCAGGGCGTTGAGCCACCGATGGACGCCCCACAAACCATCGACGGCGAGGAATCGGATCGGTCGGCCGATCGCCACCGCCACCATCGGACCGTCGAGATGTGAGAGGTGATTGGTAGCGATGACCAAAGGACCAGAAGGCAGCGGCGCCTCCCGAACCACTCTCAGTCTCCACCCGAGGTGTGCCAGGGCTCTGGCGATAGGCACGCCGGAAAACCATACGATCTTCCAGCCACGAAAGGGCGCAGCATCGGGGTCAGGCGCCGAGGTCCGCAAACAGTTCCGCCAGGACGAGTTTCGGTCGCTGATTGGCACGAAGGGACACCACCGCCCCCAGTACTCTTTCTGCCCCTTGAACAGCACGGGCGGGTGTGAGCATCGCCAGGTCGTGAACCGGGATGTCGCGGTTCCTCACCTCGCCACCGAACTGGGCAGAGGCCGAGTCGGCATACCAGGAGGCGAGCATCTCGAGACCGGAAATCAAGAGGGACTGGCGTGAGCGCTTCTTCTCCCGCGCTTGGCGTTCCTGCAGAGCCTTCCCGACTCCACCGTGCTCTTCAGCTGCAGACAACTCATCGGCGTGCCTTTGCTCGAGGGCACCGAGCATGGGTTCCGCAGCCGCCAGGACTTCCTCTGCCAGCTCGAATGCCCGCCCGGGAACCGGTGAGACCCGTTGCGGGATGCCCATCCAGGCCTGGCGATAGGCGGCCGCGTCCGGTTGTGTGGCCAGAGTGAGCGCCAAGCCCGGCCGCCCGCCCGCGATCTTGGCCACTTGCTCGGCCTGCTTCGGTTCGATGCCGGTGGCGGTGAGACCGGCAACTAGTTGGATCTCGTCGACGCGTCCGAAATGGACGGTGCGACACCGACTCGCCACCGTGGTCGGAAGATCATCCTCGGATTCGGCCGCCAGCAAGAACACCGTCGATGCCGACGGCTCCTCCAGTGTCTTCAGCAACGCATTGGCGGCGCCGTCACTCATGGCTCCCGCCTCGGCCAACACAAACACCTTTCGGTCGCCCTCAACCGGGGAAAGCCTCGACTGGGCGACGGTCGACCGTGCCTGATCGACAGTCAACATCGTGGTCCCGGCCGGTTCGATCGAGACGAGATCGGGATGGCTACCTGAGGCGACTCGCCGACAACTCGAGCAAGGGACATCGTGCTGGGCCCCAGTCGGGCACAGCAGAGCTGCGGCAAAACGCAGCGCCACGGTGGACTTGCCGACTCCAGTGGGTCCAACGAAAAGGTACGCCTGTCCGGGACGGGATACGTCTCGCTGCAGGAGGGCAATCACCCGATCGTGGCCGATCACACCGCCGAAGGTAGAACTCACCATTTCAGCTCCACCTCGTTGATCACGGCATCGACAACCTCGTCGAGGGCGCGATCGGCAGGCACGATCCGGAAGACATCTGGCTCCATGGCTGCAAGCGCTGTGAACGTCTCGCCTACCCGGCGCTGGAAATCGACACCCTCGGCACCAATCCGGTCGGCGATCGCCTGGCGAGCCAGCCCGATAGCCGGGTCGAGTTCGAGCAGTATGACGATCTCCGGCCAGGTACCCAACAAGCCGGCCGCATTGACGGTTCTGACCGTCTCCACGCCCAGCCTGCGCCCACCACCCTGGTAGGCCAGTGACGAGTAGACGGTTCGGTCACTCACGACCCAGGTCCCTTCTGCCAGGGCAGGACGGACAACTTCCGCAACCAGCTGCGACCTCTGTGCCGCGAACAGCAGCGCCTCGGTCCAAGGCTCAATGTGATCACCGTGCAACAGCAGTTCACGAATCCCCTCGCCTACCGAGGTACCACCGGGTTCACGAACGACTATGGACGGACGGCCGGTCGAGTTGAGATGGGCGGCGAGTCTCTCTGCCACGGTGCTCTTGCCCGTGCCCTCGATACCTTCAAGTGCTATGTAATGACCGGCCATCAATCGGACCGCCTGGAACTCCGCTTGCCTCGTAGCGATGAGAAGGCTTCCGAGGCATCCTCGATGTTGCGGCGGGCTTCCGGCGAGAGGCGCTGGGCCCTGATCAAGTCACGGATGGTCCAGACGGTAAACAGCCCGGAGAGAAGGATGATCACGCCGCCAATCATCAACACTGCGCGCACCCCGTCATCCAGAGGGTCCGGGAGTAGGCCATCGATGGCGGCCGCTACCGCGCCGGCCAACGCTACGGAAGCGAGGAGGGCGGTTCGTACTACCGTGAACAAAGCGGCGAAGGTTCGCCCGCGTATCTCGTCGGCGACTTGCTCATGGAGCGCGCTGAATCCCATCACATATGCGCCCCCGGCGCCGAGCCCGACGAGGAACACCCATCCCCCGGCTCCGAAAACCGTATCTACGAGCGACATGAAGATGGTCGCCAGGCCCGTCACGATGAGGCTCACCGCGAAGAAGACTTCGTATTTGAAGCCAGAGATGTTGAGACTGGCCACAACCAGCATGCCTAGACCAACGCCGGTACCGAGAGCCGTCAGCAACACACCGAACCCCGAGTCTCCGGCATTCAGAGCATCGACGCTGAACGGCTGCCCGAGCACGAAGAGCGATCCGCCGCCGAACAACGCTGTGGCCATCCCCAGAATTATCACCCGAACGTGCTTCTCGCGCGCGACAAATCGGACCCCTTCCTTGAGGTCTTGCCATGGTGCCCGAAAATCGAACCTGTGGTCTCTCTGTCGTTCCTCAGGAACTTCAGGAGTTTCCAGAGTCATTGTGGCAACGATCAGGCCGCTGATCACGAAAGTGATCGCGTCGGCAAGGAAGGCCAGATTGCGACTGGCGATGGCCGAAGCCTCGGGAATCCACTCTCCGATTTTCGAAGCAACCGACCAGCCAACTGATCCCAGGGGGAAGGTGCCGTACGCACTGACAAGGCTGAGACTGTTGGCCGTCACCAACTGATCCTCAGTGACGATGTTCGGGACGCTCGCCTCCCTCGCGGGCTGGCGTATGAGGGTCAGCACCTCCAACAAGAAGGAGATCACAAAGAGTTCGAAAAGGCTGTCGACCACCATGAGCAACAGGACGATGGCGCCACGCCCGAAATCGGCAATGACCATCGTCCACTTGCGATCGAGCCGGTCGGCAACCACGCCCCCGACCGCTCCGAATATCCCCGGTAGCAGCCGTCCGACGAGCGGCACGATGATTCCGGTAACACCGCCGATCTCGTTGGCCAGTGCGATCGTTGCAAACAGCGCTACCCAGTCGCCAAGTGACGAGACTGTGCCCGACCACCACAGCCGCGCAAACGCACCTTTTCGAATGAGCCGGAGTGACTCGATGATTACCCCTTTCGGAGAGGAACGATATCAGTTGTGTCACCGAGGTCGGTCGTCGCAAGCGGCGAGACAACCGATGTGGGCCCTTGGCCATTAGCCATTGGCCATTGCTCGCGGCCAGCCAACATGGCCTCATGCAGGCCCGGGATAGATGAAGATTCACCGACACGGGCGGAATCGTCTTAGTATCCCGCCCCGTGACCAAACCTCTCATCATTGTTGAGTCGCCTGCCAAGGCGCGCACCATCGCCGGATACCTCGGAGCAGATTTCGATGTGACCTCCTCCGTTGGGCACATCCGCGACCTCCCCCGCAACGCGAAGGAGGTGCCGGAGAAACTGAAGGGCGAAGCGTGGGCCCGGCTCGGTGTCAATGTCGATGCCGACTTCGAACCGCTCTATGTGGTGACCAAGGAGAAGAAGGACACGGTCAAGCAACTCCGGAAACTCGTCAAGGAAGCGTCAGAGCTGTACCTGGCGACTGATGAGGATCGAGAGGGCGAATCAATCGCCTGGCATCTCCTCGAAGTCCTCAAGCCGAAGGTGCCGGTTCGCCGCATGGTCTTCCACGAGATCACACCCGACGCCATCCGCGCGGCGCTCGAATCTCCCCGCTCAGTGGATCAACAGCTAGTCGATGCTCAAGAGGCCAGGCGGATTCTCGACCGCCTCTACGGCTACGAGGTCTCGCCGGTGCTGTGGAAGAAGGTACGGCAGGGTTTGTCGGCGGGTCGGGTTCAGAGTGTTGCGACCAGGGTTGTCGTTGAGCGCGAGCGTGAGCGTATGGCCTTTCGTTCTGCGTCATATTGGGGGATCGATGCCAGCCTCTTCCCGGATGGCGGAGAGAGCGCATTTGATGCTCCGGCGGTCACGATCGACGGAAAGCGTATCGCGACCGGCAAGGATTTCGACGAGCTCGGCCGGCAGAAACGCGACGAAATCATCCTTCTCGATCAACCGACGGCTACCGATTTGGCCGCGGCTCTACAGGGAGCCAAGGCGACGGTCACCGCGGTGGAGCGCAAGCCCTATCGCAGGTCTCCGTATCCACCATTCAGGACATCGACGCTTCAGCAAGAAGCCGGGAGGAAACTCCGCTTCTCCGCCCAGCGGACAATGTCGGTAGCTCAGCGTCTGTACGAAGGCGGCTACATCACGTATATGCGTACCGACTCGATAACCCTGTCGGACACTGCGATGACGGCAGCGCGGGCGCAGATAACTGATCTGTATGGTCCGAAATTCCTCTCGGAGAAGCCACGAACCTACAGCAAGAAGGTCAGGAACGCCCAGGAGGCTCACGAAGCGATCCGCCCGGCCGGCGATCGATTCAGAACGCCGATGGAGGTGGTCGGCGAACTGGAGAACGACCAGGCTCGTCTCTACGAATTGATCTGGAAACGAACGGTTGCGTCTCAGATGACCGACGCTGTCGGGGAGACCCTCCAGGTTCGGCTCGAGGCTCCGGCCGGAGAACGTACCGTTGGGTTCACAACCTCCGGTCGCACCATCACCTTCCCCGGCTTCCTTCGAGCCTACGTGGAGGGGTCCGACGACCCAGATGCCGAGCTAGACGATCAGGAGCGGCGCCTCCCAGCGTTGGCCGAGGGTGATCACGCTGAGATCGTTTCCGCCGAAGCAGGCGGCCATGAGACCAAACCCCCGGCCCGGTACACGGAAGCGTCTCTCGTCCGCAAGCTGGAAGAGCTATCGGTCGGCCGGCCCTCAACCTACGCCTCCATAATCTCCACGATTCAGGACCGCGGCTACGTGTGGAAACGGGGGACGGCGCTTGTGCCCACGTTCACCGCCTTCGCCACCGTGACCCTTCTCGAAACCCACTTTCCCAACCTGGTCGATTATGCCTTCACGGCCCGGATGGAAGACGACCTCGATCGGATCTCGAACGGCGACGAAGAGTCGACCCCGTGGTTGTCCGGTTTCTATTTCGGGAACGGACAACCGGGTCTGCGGGACATGGTTTCCTCTCAGTTGGCCGAGATCGATGCACGGGCCGTCAACTCAATTCCTGTGGGATCCGATGAAGCAGGTGTTGAGATCATCGCCAGAGTCGGCCGGTACGGTCCCTACCTGGAACGCGGTGAAGACAGAGCGAGCATCCCCGAAGACCTCGCCCCGGATGAGTTGACCGTTGAGAAAGCGATTGAGCTGTTGGCTATGCCGAGCGGGGATCAGGTACTGGGTACCGACCCCGACTCGGGACTGCCGGTGATCGCCAAGGCAGGACGGTTCGGACCGTACGTACAACTCGGCGAACCGGAGGAAGGTTCAAAAGAGAAGCCGAAGACGGCTTCACTGTTCAAATCGATGTCGCTCGATGATCTGACGCTCGAGCAGGCACTGAAGTTGCTGACTCTCCCACGATTGCTCGGAGCTGATCCTGCCGACGGCGAACCCATCGAGGCCCTCAATGGCCGCTACGGGCCGTATGTCCGCAAGGGCAAGGAGTCCCGCAGTATTGAAACCGAAGAACAGTTGTTCACGGTCACTCTCGACGAAGCGCTAAAACTCCTGGCCGAACCGAAACGGCGACGCGGTCAACGCGCGGCTGCCCCACCGTTGAAGGAGTTTGGAGAGGATCCGTCGTCCGGCAAGCCGGTGGTCCTGAAGTCAGGCCGCTACGGACCGTATGTGACCGACGGTGAGACAAACGCCTCCCTACGGAAGGGTGACGATCAAGAAACTCTCACCGAAGAGCGTGCCTTCGAACTGCTGGCCGACCGCAGGGCGAAACTCGGCAAATAACGCCTTCCCCCTCCCTTCTGGCGTTAGGAAGCGCGCAATTGTGGCGGGTTTCTCACGCCAGAACAGGACAAAGGGTCAGCGGTTGCGTGCCAAGTCGACGATGAAGTCGAACTGCTCTTGCGTCACCGGCTGAACGGACAGGCGTGATCGGTTGAGCAGCACCATGTCCGCGAGTTCCGGGTACTCCTTCAGTTCGTGCAGCGAAACCAACCGCGGGAGCTTCTCAACAAAGGTGACATCGACCATGATCCAGCGCGGGTTCTCGGGATCGGACTTCGGATCGAAGTACTTGGCCCCCGGGTCGAACTGGGTGTGGTCCGGATAGGGCCCACTGGCGATCTTGGCAAGACCAACGACGCCGGGCGGCTTGGCATTCGAGTGGTAGAACAACACCGAATCGCCGACTTCCATCTGGTCCCGCATGAGGTTGCGCGCCTGGTAGTTGCGGATGCCGTCCCAGTGCTCGGTCCCGTCCCGCTGAAGATCGTCGATCGAATAGTCCCCCGGCTCAGATTTCATCAACCAGTAACGCAAAGTCGCTCCCACAGTTTTTGGGCAGTATTGCACCACCCATCGTACGTATCACTGTCCGGGAACCTGGTTAGAGGATCGTGGCGGCTAATTCGGCGAGGGGTGAGCGGATAGAACGTTCCAGGGTCACGTGTCCGAACAGCTGTGAACCCTTGAACTTCTCGATCAGCGCGGCCATGCCTCCGTACGGCGACACGTAGGGATTGTCGACCTGGGACAAATCGCCACAGAAGATCACCTTCGAGCCTCTGCCCATTCTGGTGAGGATCACTTTCAAGGTTGACATCTCTAGGTTTTGGGCTTCGTCGATGATCACAATCTCATCTGTGATCGAACGTCCCCTCAGGTAGGTCACGGCTGCCATGTCAACCTCGTTGCGCTCCAGCAACTCATCGACTGCATCGCGTGCATCGTCAGACGACAGATCGCTGAACAACGCATGCAGGTTGTCGTAGATCGCCGCCATCCACGGTTCGAGTTTCTCGTCTAGGTCACCCGGCAGGTATCCGACCTCCTGCCGGCCGACTGCAACCAGTGGCCGGTACACGGCGACACGGCGATAGCGGTTGGACTCAACGACTTGCTCCAAGGCAGCCGCCAGCGCAAGGAATGTCTTGCCCGCTCCGGCCATCCCCATGATCGACACGGCGGGGACATCTGGATCCAACAAGAGGTCGAGGGCGAAGATCTGCTGCATGTTCTTCGGTTCAACGCCGAACGCCTTCGGGTGACCATGCACCCGTGTGACAACCGTCTCGGGGTCGCTTTCGACAACCCTGGCCAGCGCAGACTGCGAGCCGTACCGGAGAACCGCGTACTGATTGACAAGGGCTCGGACATCGGGGAGCTCCACCTTGTGATCGGCGAACAGCCTGTCGATCACGCTGCCATCGACCGCCACTTCGATGATCCCGGTATACAACTCCTCGACAGGCACAGTGTCGGCCCGGTAGTCCTGAACCGGCACGCCCATCTGTGCACCCTTGATGCGGAGGGCGGCATCCTTGGTGACGAGCACAGGATCGCCCCCGTCGTCTGCCATATTGAGACAGGTGGCGAGAATCCGGTGGTCGGACGTGTTGGCGTCGAATACTTCGGGCAGCCGCGGCGATACGATGCCGTTCAGTTCGATTCGCAGCACCCCACCACTCGGGAGCGGAACCGGATCGCGTAGTCCGCCATCTCTAGATGCTCCCAGCCGTTCGAGGAGACGCAAGGCCGAACGGGCATTAGCCCCAACCTCGTCGTGCCGAATCTTCTTGCGATCGAGTTCCTCAATGACTACCAGTGGAAGGATCACTTCGTGCTCGTCAAAGCGGAGAACGGAGTTCGGATCGGCAAGGATCACACAGGTGTCGAGGACGTACGAGCGGGTCACAGGGTCTGGGCCTCCTCTGGCATCACGCTCAGTAGCAAACTCGCTCCAGTCGGCGAATACAAGGACCCTGTCGGCATCACCGCCCTGCGTCAAAGGAATCGCTCGCTGAATTCACTCAGATCGGCAACCGACAGGTTGCCGCCACAGAGAATCAAGACAAGCGTCCCAGCCGGATCGAACCGATCGCGAATCCGCCGTGCAGCTGCCAGTGTGCACGCCGCTGCAGGCTCGGTCACGAGCTTGGCGCGCTCGAAGAGGAACACCATCGACTCAACGGCTTCCGCGTCGGG
>JBLYYS010000093.1:0-9793 GCA_048550235.1 Acidimicrobiia bacterium
TGGACCGAGGTGTACTTCCCCGGCTACGGCTGGCAAGGATTCGACCCGACGGCTGAGGTGCCGCTCTACGACGGTGAACAAGGGGGCAGGGCCGGCAGCGGACTACTGGCCTTCTTGATGAGTTGGATCGATTCAATGCCGAGCTTCGTCGGACCGATGGTTCGAGTGCTCGCAGGGGGGGCAATTGTCATCGTGGTTGTGGCCCTCGCCTGGCGCGCTCACGTCACGCGCCAACAAAGGCTACGGCGATCCTGGCACGAGAAGACTCTCGCCGCCTTCGAGGACATCGGCACGAAACGAGGACGCACGCGGAAGGCATCTGAGACCCCACTCGAATACCTCACCTCGCTGGAACAGGCAGGGGTCGCGGGCGCCGGCAGAGTCGGTGAGTTGGTTACGGCGGCTGCGTTCGGCGACCGGGATATCAGCCCGGACGAGGCGGCCGGCGTGAGGGAACTGGTGGCCGCCCACGGCGGCCGTGAGCGCGGGTAGTAGATTCCGCCAAGTGAGCACGAAACGCGACATCCTGGCGCTACTGGACGAGTTGGCCACGTTGACGATCCTCGACGAAGGTGACCCTCAATCGTTTCGGGTACGGGCATATGAGAACGCACGCCGATCGGTTGAGGGTATCACCGCCGATATCGCCACGATGACGGAAAAGGAGCTGGTGGCTCTCCCCGGAATCGGCAAGAGCACCGCTTCCAAGATCCATGAGTACACCTCGACTGGAACCTCTTCGAAGCTGGAGGCCCTCCGCTCCAAGTACCCGCCGGAGTTCGTCCGGTTGACGAAGGTGCCGGGGATCGGGCCCAAGACGGCCAGACGGTTGCGTGACGAACTCGGTATCGAGAATCTGGAGGGACTCGAGGCAGCTCTCGATCAGCAGCTTCTGCGCGCGCTCCCCGGATTCGGCCCAGCCAAGGAAGAGAAGATCGCCCAGTCGATCGACAGGTTGGGGCTGCGCGGCAAGGACATCCGGTTCCCGATCGCCGAAGCCCTGCCGATTGCCGTCGCACTCGTCGAGACCGTGTCCGCACTCGAGGAGGTCACGGACGTGCGAATCTGTGGGAGCCTCCGCCGCTTTCGTGATACCGTCGCCGACGTCGATCTGATCGTCGCCGCTAGTGATCCGGAACCGGTCGGCGAACAAGTCGTCGGACTTCCCATCGTCGGAAACCTCCTCGGCCACGGCTCGACCAAGACTTCATTCGAGACACAGGCGGGATTGCAGATCGATGTGCGCGTCGTGAGGCCGGATCAATTGGGTGCGGCACTGCAGTATTTCACGGGATCCAAAGCTCACAACATTGCAGTGCGGCAGCTTGCTCTCGAAAGGGGCCTGACACTCAATGAATATGGCCTCACCGATGTCGATTCCGGCGAAGTTGTGGCCTCCGCCTCCGAAGAAGAGATCTACCGCGCTCTAGGCCTCCAATGGGTTCCTCCGCCGTTGCGCGAAGGAATCGGGGAGATCGAACTGGCTGCAACGGGCTCACTTCCCCACCTTGTGCAACTCGAAGACATCCGCGGCGACCTTCATGACCACACGAACCGCTCCGGTGATGGCCGTTCGCCGCTTACCGATATGGTCGAAGAAGCTTCCCGACGCGGACTCGAGTATCTGGCCATCACGGATCACGGAGAGAATCTCACGATCAACGGCATCTCACGGGAAGAGCTACTCGAGCAGCGCCGCGAGATAGCGTCACTGCAGAAGGACTACCCCGACCTCCGGATCCTCCAGGGCTGTGAGCTGAACATCGCAGTTGATGGCGAGGTGGACTACGACTCCGAATTCCTGAGTACGTTCGATTGGTGTGTGGCCAGCGTGCACGACCACTTCGATCTGACCGCCGAGCAACAGACCGTACGGCTGATCAAGGCCATGAGCGAACCGGCGGTCAAGGCGATAGGGCATCTGAGCGGAAGGATGATCGGTCGCCGGCCCGGGATTGAGTTCGATCCAGAGGCAGTGCTCGAGGCGGCCGCGCTGACCGGCACTGCGATCGAAATCAACGGCGCCCTGGATCGACTCGATGCAACTCCCGACGTCATTAGGGCCGGTGTTGCCAAAGGCGTTCACTTCGTGATCTCAACGGACTCACACCATCCGTCTGAAATGCGCCGTATGGAGTGGGGCGTCGCCAACGCCCAGCGCGGCTGGTTAACCCCCGACCAAACGATCAACACCTGGCCTTTGGACCGTTTCCTGACCTGGATCAACGACTAGCTACCGCCCCACCCGCTCCGAGGGAATGTCCGGGGGGTCGAGGGAGTTGATGATGGGGACACACGAGGGGACCTGAAGATGGCTCGCGGGAAGATCCGCATCGAAGACGGTACAAAGCGAATCCGCGCAGTATTCGACGGTGAGGTGATCGCCGATACCACCACACCCCGCCTGGTTTGGGAGGTCCCCTACTACCCGACCTACTACTTCCCGGCGACCGACGTTCGTATGGCACTTCTCACACCGACGGGAACCACGAAACGCTCCCCGAGTCGCGGAGACGCAGACCTGTACTCGATCAAAGGCAACTCCCAGGTCGCCGAGGCTGCTGCCTACTCACACACCGACTCACCAATCGAAGAGCTACGCGGCTACATCGCTTTCGATTGGGACAGCATGGATCACTGGTTCGAGGAAGACGTGGAAGTGCACGTCCACGCAAGAGACCCCTACACAAGGGTCGACATCCTGCAATCGTCTCGCCATATACGAGTTGAGATTGATGGAGCCGAAGTTGCCAACTCGACACGGCCGACACTCCTGTTCGAAACCGGCCTGCCAACCCGTTACTACCTCCCAAAGACCGACGTCCGGCTCGACCTTCTGACCCCATCCGACACTGTCACCCGTTGTCCCTACAAGGGCGACGCTCGCTACTGGACCGTTGAGGTCGACGGAACCGAGTACAAGGATCACGTCTGGGGGTATCAGCACCCCGTTCGAGAGTCGGCAGAAATCGCCGGCCTCGTCGCCTTCTACGATGAGAAGGTGGACGTGTTCATCGATGGAGTGAAACAGGCTCGAGCTGAGTCCAAGTTCGGATGAGCCAACCCGCCCGCTAGTAGATCAGCCGCTCGAGAGTCGAGCGTAGGAAACCGGGTGCGCCCGGTTCTCTGGAAGAGACCACGAGCACCGGAGTCCCGACGGCCTCTGCGATGTTGTCGGTCAACTCCGGTCCCAGACCAGTGGTGCGGCGCGATGCACCGAGAATCACCAGATCAGCGCCGCGGCCACGATCGGCAATCGCTTCGAGGAACTCCGTTGACCGCTCTATCGAGCTTGAAGTTCCGGCCGAGCACAACTCCTCGAGTTGACCGTGGTATCCGTGGATTGCATCCACCTGCGGGTCGGTGGCATCCTCGGGTAGCACATGAACGAACGAGATCGTTGAGTCGGACTGCGATGCCAGACGGTTCCCGACATCGATCTTCATCACGTCGTACGGCGACCCCGCCCCCATCACCGCTATGTGGCGCAAATCGGAGATCAGGCGCTTGTGGAGGATCGCGACGTCGCACGCGGCGTGTTCCTGCAGCCAGCGGATGTTGGCGGCAAACCCGCGCCGGCGCCTGCTCACCTCAGACTGGTAGCTCAACACCAGATCCACTGCGTGACGGCCGATGTAGTCGTTGACCGCGTCCCGGACGTCCGATCCGCGCGGCCGAACGACCCCGACGTCGATGCCGAGCTCATCGGCAATCTGACGGATACCGACCCGAAACGGATCGCTGGCTTCGGGGAACCTGGTGCGGCGCCACCAGAGCGCTCCCTCGATATCGCGATCAACACGGGCAACTGTTATCCGACCATCCTCTGCTGCCAGGTTTGCCGCCAGTCGCAGCAGATTCCTGAGGCGGCTCGAACTAATCGTGTCCGAAACCGGGATGAGGATGTGGTCGCGACCGGGGAGACTGAGCGCCTCACGCGTGAGATCTATCAAACGGCTGGTTACTCGCAGCCGCAACGCGTCCAGCAGGGCGCTCTCGTGCGAAACGCGGGACTGGCCGAACATCCGGTACCAGCCGGTACCGACAACGATGATCGCCAATGCGCCAAGGATGGGAAAGAGACCGAGCTGAGTCAGCAGTATGAGGGCTCCCACGATGCCAGCGATCTGTATGTAGGGGTAGAGCGGCGATTTGAAGCCTGGCTGATACCAGGGCACTTTCGCTTCACGAAAGGCGATAACCGATAGATTGACGATCGAGAAGACCAGTACCTGAAAGGCCGATGCCAGCTTGGCGAGCTCGAGCAGCGGAACGGTCGCTATCAACACGACCAAGGTTGCCCCGGTCACCAGAACCGACGCAGTGGGGGTTCCACTTCGGGCACCGACCCTCTCGAACACTTTGGGTGCAAGAGCATTGCGCGCCATTGCAAATGGATATCTGGACGAGCTCAACAAACCAGCATTGGCCATACTGACGAGCGCCAGAATTGCAGTGATAGCCACCACATCCTGACCGATCGTTCCGGTGAAACCACTGGCCGCCGTCACCATCGGTGCCGTGTCGGATCCCAGCTTGGCCAGATCAACGTTGCCTACCACAACTGCAATCAGCGCCGGATAGAGAACCAGCATCAGCGCAATCGAACCCAGCATGCCAATGGGCAGCGATCGAGACGGGTTCTTGACTTCCTCGGCTATCGAGGCGACTTTGGTTACACCCGCGTAGGAGACAAATACCAGTGCCGTAGCCGCCAACACACCACCCGTACCTTCGGGCGCGAACGGGCTAAGTGCCGTGGTGTCCATTGATCTGGAACCACCGATGACGATGAACCCGAGCACACCCAAGACGGCGGCGACGATCGCAGTTTGGAATCGACCTGAGATCCGGACTCCCGTCGTGTTCATCACAGTCAGTCCGATTGCCAGGCCGATTCCTACCAACTCCACAGGTATGTCAACAAAGAAGTCGAGATATCCCTCGAACCCCACGAGAGCAAACGCCGCCTTGAAGACGAGCGCGAACCAGACTCCGAAGCCGGCAATGGTCCCCATCAACGGGCCCATTGCCCTATCGATGAAGAGGTAGGTGCCGCCTGCCATCGGCATCGCGGTTGCCATCTCAGCTTTGCTCAACGCCGCCGGTACGACGATCAACCCGGCAAGGAAGTAGGCAAGGATCGCAGCAGGTCCCGCAAGTTCAGTCGCCAGACCGGGCAAAACGAAAATGCCGCTTCCGATCATCGCCCCGAGGCTCACGGTGAATACGGCGGGAAGGCTCAGATGGCGTCGCAGACTCGTGTTCAGCGTCAATCCCTCACGGCGGTGTGCCAGCAGGCTAAACGATGGGGGCCTTATGCGCCCGGGTCGTGAGATCTACTGAGTTCACTAGCCGCATCGATGAGACTGGCTATCAGTCGTTCGAAGAACCGATCAAGACATCCTTCGGCCACCCGATGGAGGTAGACCGTATCTGCGATCGCCCCCACGGCACTCAGCGGCGGCCGATAGTGGCACGTGAACGTCATCTGAGTACGCCCATCGTCGATCGGAAATGCCTCGAGTTCGCCCACCAAGATCGGGAAGATCGCCTCGTGCTCGGAGGCATGCCATCCGATCTTTCTCTTGGCCAACGGAAGCGGGGTGACTACCTCCTCGAAGTCACCGATCTCCAATGTGACTTCGGCGCCCATGACGATTCCATCGACATCGATCTCGATGCTTCCTGCAATCTGCTCGCAATCACCATCACCCCCATCAAGAGCAGGGGTGAAGATTCGGGCCGGATCGTCGCGCATGAAACGACGAGCTACATCGTACGGAACCTCAACCGTCTTGAAATGGAACACATCACGCTGCATGGCGCATCTTTCTGCCGACCGCTCCCCTACCCAATCACAACGGTCTCGTCGGGAACAGGGCCGAACGTACTCTCACGAACCGGGAAACCGGGCCTATCGCTAGCCTCGGCGAATGGACGGAATCCAACGAGCAGCTGCCCTTTTCGGATCCGATGGTCGGTTCGTGAGCTTCAGCGGCGCCGGGCTGAGCACCGAGTCGGGCATTGCCACCTTCCGCGACCCACAGACCGGACATTGGGCGAAATACGATCCAATGAAGCTCGCCAGCCCAGAGGGTTTTGCTGAGGATCCGGGCTTGGTTATTGACTGGTACAACCATCGCCGAAAGGTACTCGCAGCGGCCCGTCCGAACCAGGCTCACCAGGCGCTGGCTTCCCGGCGCGATTTCGTGCATGCAACACAGAACGTTGACCACCTCCTCGAAGCCGCGGGCGCGAGAGACGTGGCGCATTTGCACGGAAGAATCGACGCGGACCGATGCCACGCCGCATGCGGATTCGTTGAAGGCATCGCCATCAACGATCCTCCGGACCTACGTCCTTGTCCCGACTGCGGAGCACTTCTTCGCCCCACGGTCGTATGGTTCGGCGAAGCCCTCCCGACGCGGGCGTGGGAGGCGGCGTTATCGGCAGCGCAATCATCCGACGCCATGCTCGTAATCGGAACCAGCGCAGCCGTCTACCCGGCAGCCGCGTTAGTGCACGAGGCGCGAGCTGCCGGCGCCACAGTGGTGGAGATCAATATCGAACCCTCGATTACATCTGCCGACATATCCCTGATCGGACCAGCGGCAGAACTGGTCCCCCGGATATTGATACCTTGATCGATTCACTCTCCAGCCGACAGGAAGGGTGTCCCTCCAGAGGAAACGGATGCGCGTTCACAACTACCTCGAGGAAATCGTCGAGCGATTGACCGACAACTATGCCGATCGAACACCGGACTTCTGCGGTTGCGAGCAGTGCAAGGCTGATGTTGCGGCCATGGTTCTGACCAAGATGCAGCCCGCCTATGCCTCAACCACCGTCGGCCATGCAGTTCGCTCAGTCACAGTCGAGCAGCCTGGAGTCCAGGCCAAGGCGATGGTCGAGATCGTGCAGGCAGCCGAGAAGATCGCCGCCAACCCGCACCACTGAACAACAGGTACTTGCGGTCGTCAGATTTCAGGTGCTTCGATCGTGTATGAGAGATCGATCACCTGAGTTCCTTGTGCCGCTATGTCGATCGGGACGATGAGGCGCACCTGATCGATCAGACAGATCGACTCGAGCTCCGTCTCGCAATAGACGACCGAGACCTCACCCACCAGTTCTGTTGTGGATTCGACTGCCCTAGCGGCCACTGAGAGAGGGAACTGAGGATTCACGATCACTCCCGGATCATCGATGGCGGACCCGGTCCCGTCGACCGTGAACTCGAAACGCGAGGGAGCATCCTCGTTCACTTTGTAGCCGCCCGGCAACGTCACGTTGAGTACGATCTCGATGTCTCCGGGGGTAACAGCGACCGGGTCGACTTCGATTGTCCTTCCGGCGTACGCCGCGTCGTCGCCGGCAGGCAGGAACTCCTCCGCTCCTTTCAGGACGAAAGTGACGGCCTCGCCCGTCGAGTAGTCGACCATCCGAATCGAATGGTTGTTGGTATCAGCGATGTACAGGAACTGATTGCCGGCTGCAATCCCTCCCGGCTCGTAGAACCTCGGATCGCCGCCATCGGCCCAGCCTGCCCCGGCTCCGGCGAAGGTAACGACTTCGCCGGTTCGCGGATCGATTCGCTTGATCTTCGAGTTGTATGTGTCGGCGACCCACACGTAGTCACCTGCAACAGCTACTCCCAGAGGATGTTGGAATCGTGCGTCCTCTCCCCTGGCGTCGACGTCCCCGAAATCGAACAACGACTCTTGCCCACCAGCAACCAGCCGAACTTCATCGGCGCCGGGATCGACCACGCGGATGGCGCTGCTCTCCGAGTCCGCAAAATACAGGTGTCCCGCAGCATCCACGGCCAGCCCGCTCGGTTGCGCCAGTTCTGAGCCTGCCAGCGTGGTATTCAGCGTGCCCTCCCTGGCACTACCGGCGAATGGCCTGATCGAGTCATCGACCGGCCGGTACAGCCAGATCTGATGGGTCCCCGCCATGGCAACGTAGATGCCTCCATCGTCGGCCGGCGCCAGATCCCAAGGCGAGCTGAGCGGGGTTGAATCGGCCGGACCCCCTGAAGGCGGATACCCGGCTTGAACGCCCGTTCCGGCGATCGTCGTCACGCTGCCGGTGGAAAGGTCGACTGATCGGATTGCGTGATTCTCGGTGTCTGCCACAAGCAGTGTCGATCCGGTATCCGTGAGTACGAGCCCTTGTGGTGAATGGAAATCTGCGCCCGTACCGTTGCCGTCGGTGAATCCGGCTCGTCCCGACCCGAATGCAGCCGTGATCTGACCGTCGGAGATCCGAACCTGAAGCACCCGGTGATGATTGGTGTCGGAAATGAACAGCCGATCCCCCGCCTCATCGGCCAGCACCTTGCCGGGAAACGACAGCACAGTTGCCGGAAGACCTTCGGACTCGAGAGCCAGGTCGAGTGGCTCCCTGTTGAGTTCGGTCTCGTACTCTTCGATCAGGTCGGCGATGACAGGCTGTACGACCTCGTACACGCCTTCACCGGCATGGAGTCCCACAACTCCTCCCGATGGGTCGACAACGAACACGGTCGGCCAGGCACGAGCACCCCAATCAGTCCACACCTCAAAGTCAGGATCGTTTACCACCGGATGCTGGATGTCGTAGCGAAGCACTATCTGACGGATGTTCTCAGTGTTTGATTCGGCGTCGAACTTGGCTGAGTGAACACCTATCACCACCAGCTCATCTGCGAACTCCTCCTCGAGCCGCTCGAGATCAGGAATGATGTGAATGCAGTTGATACAGCCGTACGTCCAGAAGTCGAGGAGAACTACCTTGCCTCGAAGCTGATCGAACGACAGTGGTCGATCGGTGTTGAGCCAATCGAGGCCTGCGGGGAAGTCGGGTGCAGGAATGAAGTCCGAGTCAGTTTGATCATCCGCAATGGACGGCGTCGAAACATCGGCAGCCGGCGAACAGGCAGCCAGAGTCAGCGCCAACACCAGCAGAAGCGAACGAAGCATGGACACAAGGATGGCACCACTCCGGGACTAGATCGGCTGATGTTCACGGAGAGTAGTATTCGCCTCGGTGGAGGTGTCACCATGACTTCCGAACTTCGGGTCAAGAAACAACCAGTTCCGGCCACTCTCTTCATGACTGACGGCACGACGCTCTCCGGAACGATCTTCCTCAGTCCGGTCGGACCGAGCCACGCGGGCAGGGAAACAGTCCAGGAGATGATGGAGGGTTCAGAGAAGTTCATTCCTTTCCGGTCGGAGAGTGAAAGGTTCCTCCTGCTTGGAAAGGCCGGTGTTGTTGCCATTCGGATGGTGACGGGCGAACAGAAACCCGAGTTGCCGGGCCGGGTGTCGGCCGAGGTGAAGCTGGTCGGTGGCCTGCAGTTCAACGGACGAATGATCACCGATCACGACACGGACCGGCTTTCGGACGTCCTGAATCACTCTGACAACTGGCTGCGCCTCGAAACCCTGAACGGAATAGTCTGGATTCGCCGAGAGGCGATATCGATAGCCTCCCAGACCGTCATCTGATCGCGGACCAGAAAGCAGCTACGGGTGCTACTTCTTTGACTGCTGGTAGTAGGGGTTGCTGCCGCCGGCGTGGTCGGTTACATCGACAACGCTGTTGATCTCAGGGATAGCCTCCGTGATGATCCTCTCGATTCCGTGCTTCAGGGTGACTGTCGCCATGCCGCAACCCTGGCACCCGCCCATGAGTTCGAGGTAGACCGTATCCTCCTCAACCGAGATCAAGCGTGCACCACCACCGTGTGACGCGATTGCCGGATTCACTTCGTGCTCCAGGACATGCTGAACCCGTTCGGCCA
>JBLYYS010000094.1:0-10782 GCA_048550235.1 Acidimicrobiia bacterium
AGCGACGCCCGACCGGTGCTCGAGGAGTTGGCCGGCAAGTATCGAACCGCGCTACTCACCAACGGCAACACGGATCCAGCCCAGTACGGACTAGATCGATATCTGGACCCGATTGTTCATGCCGCCACGGAGGGGGTCGCCAAACCCGACCCTGCGATCTTCTCGATCTTGCTCGAACGGGCAGGGGTTGAGGCGCATGAAGCTGTCTACATAGGAGATTCGCTGAGTGATGACGTCGCCGGTGGTAAGTCGGCAGGGATCCGATCCATTTGGCTCAACCGAAACGGCGTCGAACGGGAAGGGAACGTGGTGCCGGATGCTGAAGTCCGGTCACTTGCCGAGGTGCCCGCAGTACTGGACCGGTGGAGTGACGTCGGGGGCTAGTGCACAGCGCGGAGCGCCATGAGCGAGAAGCTCAAGACCGCCAAGCCGATGACGAAGACACGGGCCTCCGGTTGCTTTCTGACGAACCAGTACGCAGCGGCGAGAATCACCAGAGCGATCACCGCTTGAGTGATCGCCCCGGCATCGGTTGACGGCAGCGCCAGATCGAGCAGGAAATCCACCTCAACAGTATGCCTTCTCGGAAGCCCTATCCTCGTTGGGCATGTCCGAACCGATGATTCGCCTCCAAAACGTGTCCAAGACCTTCCCGGGATCAAGTACACCGGCGGTTCACGGCCTGTCTTTCGACGTTTCGGAGGGAGAGATCGTGGTGCTCGTCGGACCATCGGGCTGCGGCAAGACCACGACTCTGAAGATGATCAACAGGATCATCGAGCCGACTTCTGGGTCCATCCGGGTCGCAGGTACCGAGGCGACAGAGACCGAACCACACCTGTTGAGGAGAGAGATCGGCTACGTCATCCAACAGACGGGCCTGTTTCCCCACAGGACGATCGGACAGAACATTGCCACCGTTCCCCGGTTGCTCGGTTGGGACAAGGACCGCATCGTCGCCAGGGTTTCCGAGCTGATCGAACTGGTCGGTCTTGAACAAGACATGCTCGATCGGTATCCGGCCGAGTTGTCCGGTGGACAACAGCAACGGGTGGGAGTGGCCCGGGCGCTGGCAGCCGACCCGCCGGTGTTGTTGATGGACGAGCCCTTTGGCGCGGTGGATCCGATTGTGCGGTTGCGCCTCCAGGAGGAACTACTGAGCCTCCAGGAGCGAGTACACAAGACCATCGTCTTCGTGACCCACGATATCGATGAGGCGATCCAACTTGGTGACCGGGTGGCGATCCTCAACCTTGGAGGTGTGCTCGAGCAGTTCGGATCGCCGGAGGAAATCCTGCGTGAGCCCGCCAACGATTTTGTGGCGGAGTTTCTCGGTAGCGACCGAGGGCTGAAGCGTTTGTCCCTGATCCCGATCCGCGACGTGACACTCGACACCGGTCCTGTGGTGGCGCCGGGTGACCCTATCGCCGCCGCTCACCATGTTGCCGAGCGCTATGGAGTCGACTGGGTGGCGGTCGGGAGTCGCAATCAACTCCACGGTTGGATCCCTCTCGACAAACTCGAAGGCATGGACTCGATTCCTGCGGATGGACTCGAATACTTCAAGACCACCCTTTCTGTCGGGGGATCGCTCAAGGAAGCCCTCGACGCCGTCGTTAGCTCCCGAACGCGGGTAGCTGCGGTGTTTGACGGCGATATCTACCTGGGGATGCTGACGGCCGAGCAGATCAGTGAGGAAGTTGTTCAGTGATCGTCGCGCAGCTCGAGGGGCAACCGTTCGTGCGCTGGGACTGGGTCTGGGATCATCTCGACGACATCTGGGCCGCCACGGCCGAACACCTGGTCTTGACCGGCATCGCCCTTGGGTTTGGGTTGGTCATCTCCGTTGTGTTGTCGCTCATTGCCAGGAAGTACCGACGGACCTACGCGCCGATCACCTGGGTGACCGGAATTCTCTACACCATCCCCAGCCTCGGCCTATTTGCTCTACTCATACCGCTCACTGGATTGTCCATCCTCACTGCAGAAATCGGGTTGGTCAGCTACACACTCTTGATCCTCATCCGGAACATCGTCGCCGGTCTCGACGGCGTGTCTCCTGCGATCAGGGAAGCGGCCGAAGGTATGGGCTACACGCCTCGCCGGATTCTCCTCGAGATCGAGTTCCCTCTGGCGCTGCCGGTGATCATCGCCGGTATCCGGATCGCCTCCGTCACGACGATCGGCCTCGTCACTGTTGCCGCCCTTATCGGCAAAGGAGGATTGGGCTTCTTCATTCTCCAGGGACTCCGACGGTTCTTCACTACCGAAATCGTCGTCGGAGCCGTGGGATCTGTGATTCTTGCCGTCGCCATGGATATGGCGCTCGTCATGGTTGAGCGAGCGCTGACACCGTGGGCGAGAGCAAAGGCGACCCTGTGATCGAGTTCCTCCGTGATGTCATCGAGTTCTTCTCGGATCCCTCGAACTGGTCGGGAACCGGCGGGATCCTCGAGCGAACGCTAGAGCACGTCGGCCTGTCCGCCTTGTCGATGGCTGTTGCAGCTGTGATTGCGATTCCTCCGGCTCTCTATCTGGGTCACAGTGGCCGTGGAGGAGTCCTGGCCGTCTCCGTAGTCAACATCGGCCGTGCCATCCCGTCATTCGCGATCGTGGCGTTGGCCCTGCCGATCAGTATCAACCTGGGACTCGGACTGGGTTTCTGGCCTACTTTCCTGGCATTGGTCGCGTTGGCACTCCCTCCCATGTTCACCAACACTCTGACGGGCATTCGCGACGTGGACGCCAATACGACCGAAGCCGCCCGCGGGATGGGTATGACGGGAGGCGAGATTCTCTTTCGCATTGAGATGCCGCTGGCATCACCGATCATTCTTGCCGCGGTTCGGGTAGCGGCAGTCCAGGTTGTTGCCACGGCCACACTCGGGGCGCTCGTCGCCTGGGGCGGCCTTGGTCGCTACATCGTCGATGGTTTTTCGCAACGTGACAACGTTGAAGTTTTCGTCGGTGGCTTGCTGGTAGCTCTGTTGGCTGTGGCGACCGAGGGATTCTTCAGCATTGTGGAGCGCAGGGCGGTCCCTGCCGGGCTGACCAGGTCCCCGGATGCTCGGCTCGACGCGGCGGCCCGTGGCCAGGTTCCAGCCTGACCGTCGCCGCTAAAACCTGGATCGGTTAGGTTTGACTCTGCCCGGGTTCCCGGGTTCAACACTTAGAAGGGAGATACCCATGCGGAAACTATTCCGCAGTCGCGTCGTTGGGGCGACCTTTGTGATGCTGGCACTTGTGCTCAGCGCATGCGGGTCGGGTGACGACGGACCCAAGGACGGGACAGCCATCGAAATCGCTTCGTTCGGTTTCGGTGAGAGCGAAATCCTGGGTGAAATCTACAAACAAGCACTGGAAGCAGACGGCTACACCGTCAACCATCAGGTCCAGGTTGGGCCCCGTGAGGTTCTGAAGCCGGCGCTCGAAAGCGGAGCAGTCCATTTCGTGCCGGAGTACGTCGGGAGCGCGTTGGAGGCAGGCTTCGGCATCGAACCCTCAGCCGACGCCGACGAAACACGCGACAAGCTGATTGAAGCCTATGAGCCGGCTGGTATCGCCGTTCTCGACTTGGCGCCTGCAGAGGACAAGAACACCTTTGTCGTCACCAAGGCACTCGCCGACGAACTCGGTCTGAGCAAGGTGTCGGACTTGTCGAAGGTCGATGATCTCGTCCTCGGTGGTCCGCCCGAGTGCCCTGAGCGGCCTCGCTGTCAACTCGGCCTCGAGTCCGTTTACGGCCTCGAGATCGCAGAGTTCAAGGCCCTCGATGCTGGTGGCTCGTTGACCGTGGCGGCGTTGAATGGCGGAGAGATAGACGCTGGCCTGTTCTTCACGACCTACCTGTTCATCGACGAGTTCCTGGCACTGGAAGACGATGAGGGCCTTCAGCCGGCGGAGAATATCGTTCCGGTCGTCAGCCGGGAGATCCTCGACGAGTACGGGAGCAGCCTGGAAGATCTGATCAACGACGTGAGCGCCAAGATCACGACGGAAGCCTTGATCGAGATGAACGAGCGATTCTTTGCTCCAGAGGACGCCGACGCCATCGCCCTCGACTTCCTGGTGGAGAACGGCTTCATCGACGGTTGATCAACTGGTTCTTGCGTGGCTGGGCATCGATATTCGGTGCGGACCGGCGCAAGAAGCTCATACGAGGGTGCCCGGGCTTCGGTCCGGGCACCCTCGCGACGCTACGATATTCACTCATCTCTGAAGGGGCTCCATGGCTGAACTGGGCTATTACCTACACCCGACCATCCACGGCGATCGGATAGCGTTCGTCGCCGAGGACGACCTCTGGTCGGTTGCCGTAGACGGCGGCCACGCCCATCGCCTGACGGCCAATCCCGGAATCGTTGCGTATCCGCGCTTCTCGCCGGACGGCAACTGGATCGCCTTCTCCGGTCGGGACGAAGGGCACCTCGAAGCCTATGTCATGGCCGCCGAGGGAGGACCTGCTCGGCGTCTGACGTTCTTCGGTGCTCTCACTCACGTCGTCGGGTGGTCACCTGATTCGGCTGCGGTCATCGTGGCCTCCGACTACCAACAACCGTTTGCCGGTTGGCAGACCCTGCACGAGGTGCCAATCGACGGAAGTCCGGCGCGGTCGATGGGCATCGGACCCGCCCGCGCAATCTCGCAACAACGCGGCGGCAATGGCACCGTCATCGGGCGAAATTCTTTCGATCCCGCCAGGTGGAAGCGCTATCGCGGGGGGCGGGCCGGCACTCTGTGGATCGACCGTGAGGGTGCGGGAGAGTACGCGCCGCTGATCGACCTCGACGGCAACATGGCAGATCCAATGTGGATCGGCAAACGGATCTTCTTCCTCTCGGACCACGAGGGCACCGGCAACATCTACTCATGTACCCCTACCGGTCGCAATCTCGAACGACATACCCATCATGAAGATTTCTACGCCCGCTTCCCTGCTTCCGACGGGAAACGAATCGTCTATCACGCCGGAGCCGACCTCTACGTGCTCGACGGGGCTGAGTCGACCAAAGTCGATGTGCGTGTTCCGAGTGCCCGTCCGCAGCGCAATCGTCGGTTCATCGCCCCGGGCCGGTTCGTGGAATCTGTTGATCTGGATCCGACCGGCAAATCGATCGCGTTGACGGCTCGCGGTGCCGCAGTAGCAATGAACCTGTGGGAGGGGGCGCCGGCCCGACTCGGCAGGGTCTCATCGGCCCGCTACCGCCTGTCGGCCTGGCTACCGGATGGGGAACGAATCGTTGCGATTACGGACGAATCCGGTGAAGAAGAACTGATCGTCTTCAACGCCGACGAAGGCGGGTCAGGCAACCGCATCGGGGGTGATCTCGGTAGGGCCCGCACCCTGCAGCCGGCGCCGGCGGGTAGAGACCGGGTTGTGCTGACCAATCATCGATTCGAGGTCGTACTGCTAGACCTCGAAAGCGGCGCGGCGACCGTGATCCACCGCAGTCCCCACTTCTGGATTCAGGGTACCGACTGGTCCCCCGACGGCAGGTGGATCGCGTTCTCGGCGGCGGTTTCACGCACCACGATTGCGGTGCACCTCTACGACACGCAGACCAAGAAGACTCATCTCATCACCCGGCCGGCCTTCGACGACGTCATGCCGACGTTCGATGTCGATGGTAAGTACCTCTACTTCATCGGTTATCGCGTTTTCGATCCCGTGCCGGACGCCCACTTCCACGACTACAGCTTCCCGAGGAGTACCCGTCCTTATCTGATCACCCTGGCGGCCGAGACGCCATCACCTTTCAGCCTTGCTCACAGGACACCAAAAGCGCCTGGTTCCGGGCCATCCGGAGCCAACGGCAAGAACGGCGATGAGCAACCACCTGTGGAGATCGACCTGGATGGAATCGAGGATCGGGTGGTTGAGTTTCCCGTGCCGGAGGGCTCGTATCGCGGCGTCGCCGGAGCGAAGGGTCGGGCATTCTTTCTTTCCACTCCCGTACAGGGCCGGTTGGCTCCTCAACCACTGGTCACCGCCGGTACTGCCGGCCGCCTGGAAACGTATGATTTCCAGCAGCACAAGGTGGAAACTGTCTCTGAAGGCGTATCCGGATTCGACGTTTCGGCCGACGGCAAGGTGCTCGGTATCAGGGCCGGTAATCGGATCAGGGTCGTTCCTGCCGGATTCAAGGACGACGGAAGCAAGAAGGACCAACCCGGTCGTGAGAGTGGGTGGCTCGACCTCGGCCGCATCCGATTGGAAGTTGATCCGGGATCTGAATGGCTGCAGATGTTCAAGGAGGCTTGGAGGCTCCAACGTGAACACTTCTGGACACCGGACATGTCGGCCGTCGACTGGGAGATCATCTACGAGCGTTATCGGCCTCTGGTCGACCGAGTCGCCAGCCGAAGTGAGTTCTCCGACCTCATGTGGGAAATGCAGGGCGAGTTGGGGACCTCCCATGCGTATGAACTAGGTGGCGACTACAGGCCGGAGCCCAAGTATCTGCTCGGCAACCTAGGCGCTGATCTCGAGCAAGCCGCCAATGGAAGCTGGCGAATCGCGGCTATTCCGCAAGGGGATTCGTGGGATGAGCGGGCCTGGTCTCCGCTGCGGGCACCGGGAGTTGGCATCGATGTTGGCGATCGGATACTGGCAGTCGACGGAGTTGAGATCGGCAAGGACAACGCTCCGGCCGAAGCTCTGGTTGATCGAGCCGGACGGGCAGTGCGTCTGACCGTGCGGCGCGGCCGCAGGAAGGCTCGTCGGGTCACCGTTCGTGCTCTCGAATCCGAGACACCGCTGCGATACCGCAATTGGGTGGAGGCGAATCGCAGGTGGGTTCTGGAGAGGTCGGATGGTCGGGCCGGGTACATTCATCTCCCAGACATGGGCCCCAATGGATTCGCCGAGTTCCATCGATCATGGATGTCCGAAGTAGATCACGACGGTCTGGTGATCGATGTTCGATTCAACCGGGGCGGGAACGTTTCCCATTTGCTGCTGGAGAAACTCCTTCGGCGCCGAATCGGCTACCGGGTGACTCGCTGGACCGAGCCCTACTCGATTCCGGCCGACGCACCTGCCGGGCCGATGGTGGCCCTCACCAACGAGAATGCCGGCTCGGACGGCGACATATTTTCCCACGCCTTCAAGATGTACGGCCTCGGTCCGCTCATCGGGACCAGGACGTGGGGAGGTGTAATCGGTATCTGGCCCCAGCAGTCACTTGTGGATGGGACGATAACCACCCAACCGGAGTTCTCTAACTGGTTTGAGGATGTCGGTTGGGAAGTCGAGAACTACGGAACCGATCCTGATATCGAGGTCGTGATTACCCCGCAGGACTATGTAGCGGGACGCGATCCGCAAATGGAGCGGGGAGTTGAGGAGTTGCTGCGGATCATCGACGAACAGCAACCTGCCGTTCCCGACTTCGGCGATAGGCCTGCGAAGACGCCACCCCGACTGCCGCAGTAGTTACCGGGTCGGAGCCGGTAGTGGGCTCCCAAGAACAGTCCCATCGACCAGGTAGCCTCGGTTGCATGGCTACCCGGGCACCGTCGCGCAATCCACTGGCCGGCCTCACGGCAACGGAGGTCGCTCAACGGGTCGCGGCCGGCAAGGAGAATCGTGTTCCGGAAGGCCCGAGTCGGACAACGAAAGCGATCTTTCGCGACAACATCCTGACGCGGTTCAATCTGATTCTGTCCGTGTTGCTGGTGATCATCCTGATCGTCGCCCCGATCCAGGACGCCCTCTTCGGTGCGGTCATGGTGATCAACGCAGCGATCGGGATCATCCAGGAACTGCGGGCAAAGCGAACGCTGGATCGCCTGGCGCTGCTGAGCGCGCCGAAGACCACCGTGGTGCGTGACGGTCGAAAGGCTGAGATCCAGGTCGAGCAGGTCGTTCTCGACGACATCCTGGCTCTTGGTCCCGGCGATCAGGTCGTGGTTGACGGCGAAGTTGTTGGTTCCGACGGCCTCGAGATCAATGAGTCCCTGCTCACCGGAGAATCGGACCCGATCGACAAACGAGAGGGAGATGCTTGCCGATCGGGGAGTTTCGTAGTGGCGGGCTCGGGTCTGATGCGAGCGACGCGGGTCGGTAGCGAGTCCTACGCCGTCCGCCTCGCCACCGAGGCCAAGCAGTTCGTGATCACGAAGTCCGAGTTGCGGACCGGTATCGACTGGATCCTGTTGGTCGTCAGCTGGGCACTCATTCCGACGGGGATTCTTCTCATTTGGAGTCAGATGCGACTCGACGAAGGTCTCCGTGAGGCAGCCCAGGGTACGGTCGCCGGACTGGTGGCCATGGTTCCTCAGGGACTCGTGCTGCTCACGTCGATGGCGTTTGCGGTTGCCGTGGTCCGGCTCGGACGGCGCAACGTGCTAGTTCAGGAGTTGCCGGCGGTAGAAGGCCTGGCACGGGTCGACGTCGTTTGTTTGGACAAGACGGGCACACTTACAGAGGGTCATCTGCAAGTTCTCGACGTGGAGGTGTTCGACGCAGACGTCGATGTGGCGCGGGTGCTGGCGGCCGCTGCTGCAGCAGATCCGACTCCAAATGCAACGATTCACGCGGTTTCCGCCCGATATTCCGATGTTCCGGATTGGCCGGTCGTTCATACGGTGCCGTTCTCTTCGGATCGAAAGTGGAGCGCAGTTTCTTTCGCAGGACACGGGAGTTGGATACTCGGAGCGGCCGAGATCGTCGCCGGATCAGATCTAGAGATGGTGCGGTCGGCGGACCGGCATGCCGCGGACGGGCAGCGTGTGTTGGCTCTGGCGGGATCGGATGAATCCATTCAGGGAGGTTCCCTACCGGCAAGCATTCGCCCTGTTGCTCTCGTGATCCTGGGTGATCGGATCCGGCCCGACGCGGCGGCCACTCTCGAGTACTTCACCAAGCAAAACGTCGCTATCAAAGTGATTTCCGGTGATCATCCCGCCACCGTCGCTGCGATCGCCGCCAAGGTTGGTGTTCCCCGTGCGGGTAACGTCGTCGATGCCCGTGAGTTGCCCAAGGATCCAAACCGATTGGCCGAGATCATGGAGCGCGGAACAGTGTTCGGTCGGGTCCAACCGCATCAGAAGCGGGCGATGGTGCGGGCGCTACAACGGCGCGGGCACACCGTGGCGATGACGGGTGATGGTGTCAATGATGTGCTGGCTCTGAAGGATGCAGACATCGGCGTGGCAATGGGCAACGGGTCCGGAGCCTCGCGGGCCGTGGCGCAGGTGGTGCTGCTCGACTCCTCCTTCGCGTCCTTGCCGGAGGTGGTCGCAGAGGGAAGGCGGGTTATCGCCAATATCGAGCGGGTAGCCAACCTCTTCGTGACAAAGACCGTCTACGCGGTACTGCTGGCGGTGGCAGTAGCAATCGCGGTCCTGCCCTTCCCCTTCCTGCCCCGTCACCTCACGCTGGTTGGGTCGATCACTATCGGAATTCCTGGGTTCTTCCTGGCGCTGGAGCCAACCGCTCGGAGGGCTAGGAGGGGGTTCGTGGCCAGGGTCGCCCGGTTCGCCGTCCCGGCAGGAGCAGTGGCGGCTCTCTCAACTTTTGGCGCCTACGGGCTAGCTCAGCTCGAGGATGTCGAATTGGATGAGTCCAGGACGATGGCCACGCTGGTCCTGGTTGCGGTTGGACTATTCGCGCTCACCGTCGTCTGCCGTCCGTTGACGGCCGGCCGGAAATGGTTGATTGGGTCGATGGCCGGGTTGTTCGCTCTGACCTTGCTCTGGGATTCCTCGCGCGAGTTCTACGGTCTGGACCTTCCCCGCGCCATCGTGGTGTTCGCGGCGATTGGAATCGCCGCTGTGACCGGCACCATCATGTACGTGTCCCTGGTGGGCTCGAGGTGGGCACAGGAAGCACCGTTGCTCATGCGCCAGGCGCCTGAGCTGTTGGCGCACGCGCCGGAGGCGATTCGTCAGCCTCTGGTCGCCGCCGGGGGAGGCCGCGTCGCCCGCTGGCTCAGTGTCCGGGCCGGCGGGGACGCCCGCTCAGAGCCGCCGGCGCCGAAGGCCCACCGTCGCACCCCGGCCCCGATCGAACTCCCCGATTGGGTCTCTCCTCACGAAGAAGACGACCGGTCCCAACTCGAACTCCCCCTCGACTGAGGTTTCCTGTCAATCGCGGGTATCGAATTTGATATGCAGGATTGACACGAAATGGCCGCGGTGTTTCCTGTCAATCGAGCGTATCGAAAACGGTATGCCGCATTGACAGGAACAACCCCGGTCGGGTGTGCTAGCCCGTGATGGTGGCGGCGATCAGGTCGCCGATTTCCGGGGTGGTGGCGCCCATGTCGGGGCCGCCCATCGACTGGAGACCCGGCAGCACCGAGGCAGCCGCTCGCTCGACGGCGCCGGCTGCCTCCGACTCGCCGAGATGCTCGAGGCACATTGCAGCAGAAAGCACTGCCGCCACCGGATTTGCCCAGCCGCGTCCGGCGATGTCCGGTGCAGATCCGTGGACCGGCTCGAACATCGATGGGTAGAGCTTCTCGGGGTTGATGTTGCCGCTCGATGCCAGGCCCATGCCGCCCTGCACTGCCGCGCCCAGATCCGTGATGATGTCACCGAAGAGATTGTCCGTCACCACAACGTCGAAACGTTCTGGCTGCGTCACAAGGTACAAGCACATCGCGTCAACGTGCACGTAGTCGGTATCGACATCGGCGAACTCGGCGGCGATCTCATCGACCGTACGTTGCCACAGGTCGCCTGAGAAGTTGAGCACGTTGGTCTTGTGGGCGAGCGTCAGGCGTTTGCCGGCTCGATCGGCATGCTCAAAGGCTCGCCGCACGATCCTCTCGACAC
>JBLYYS010000095.1:0-17407 GCA_048550235.1 Acidimicrobiia bacterium
CCGACGTCCAGATTCCATCAACCTCTTCGGTTGTCAGAATGTCGAGCGCCTGCTGGGCACCAACACTCGGATCCCATCCGGTGAAGGTCTCGGCAACAATCTCGATCCCCGGGTAGTCGGCCAGAGCGGCCTGGAATCCGGTGTCACGATCGGTATCGGCCGGGTGACCATCAATGCCGTGCATGTAGACGACCTTGCCCTCGCCGCCGAGCTGCTCGAACAGCCAGCGAGCGCCAACCTCACCGTATTCGACCTGGTTGTTCGACACGAAGTAAGCACTTGGGGCCGTAACCGGAGCGTCAACGGAGATGACCGGGATGCCTTGGGCATCAGCCTCTGCGATCACAGGATCGAGGGCAGAGCGGTCAACAGGGTTGATGATGATCGCATCCACGCCCTGAG
This sequence comes from Acidimicrobiia bacterium, assembly GCA_048550235.1. GTDB lineage: Bacteria > Actinomycetota > Acidimicrobiia > Spongiisociales > JAHEDJ01 > JAHEDJ01. Next base: position 403 of record JBLYYS010000095.1, read on the forward strand.
AGATCAGAGTTTGGATATCGGCAATTTGCCCGGCCGCGTCGGTGTTGCGGTTCTGGAGAACCACCTTGTCGACATTGCCGCGGGCAAGCGCCTCTGCCTTGATGGCACAGATCATTTGCTCACGCCACGAGTTGCCGACGAGTGTGTTCGAAACGCCGAGCGTGAACATCTCGTCGCCGGCAGGCGCGGTTGTGCCATCCGTTGCCGCTGCAGTCGTGTCGGTGGCGTCGTCACCACCACACGCACTGGCTACGAGAGCCAGCGCCAGGAGCAGCAGAAGGATGACCCGTAGGTTCTTGTTCCTTCCATTCATGTTTCTGATTTCCTCCTTACGTGGCCGCGGTGCGGCCTCTCTTCGTTGCTTTGAAGACTCACGTTGAGCCGTGGTAAACGCGGCGAGGCGCGTGAATGCTGATTCGAAACGGTCATGCGGCACCCCCGGGCGCCATTCCGACGAGAGCGACGTCAACCGATTCCGGGCTGAAGAGATGCTCGATCACCAGCGCGGCTGCACCGATGATGCCGGCCCGATCACCCAACGATCCGTTGGTGATGCGGAGGTCGCTGGTGCTCATGGCGGTGGACCGCTGGTAGACGATCTCCCGGATGCCGGCAAGCAACTGCTGTCCGGCCTCGGCGAGGTCGCCACCGATGGCGATAACGGCCGGATTGAGCAGATTGACGGTGGCGGCCAGAACGGACCCGATGAGCCGACCGGCTTCGCGCACGGCCTGGATCGCATCGTGGTCGCCGGCCTGCACGAGGGCCACGACTTCGCGACTACCCGCTACCTCACGCTGGGCGCTCAGGTTTCGGGCAATAGCTGCGCCACCGGCGGAGGCTTCGAGACAATCGGGGTTGCCGCACCTACACATGACGTCTGCCGAGCCGGCCTGGACGTGCCCTATGTCGCCTGCAGCACCGCGCGCTCCTCTTTGCAGATTGCCTCCGATGATGAGCCCTGAGCCGATGCCCGTGCCGACCTTCACGAAGATGAAGTCATCGACCTTGGGATGCATTGCCCAGTACTCCCCCAACGCCATGATGTTGACGTCGTTGTCGACCAAAACCGGGACCCCGTACGCTTCGACCAGGCGGTCCCTAATTGGATAGTCGTCCCATCCGGGCATGATCGGCGGATGGACAGCTCGGCCGGCGGCAAAATCGACCGGACCCGGTACTCCTATACCAACTCCTCGGACGTCCTCTCTGGATTGGCCGATTTCGGCCAGAAGGTCGGCGAACGCCTCCAGTACCCAGCCGAGAATTGCCTCCGGTCCCTGTGAGATCTCGATCTCCCGGGATGTTTCCGCCAGCGGATGGGCAACGAGATCGCATACAGCCAGTCGTGAGTGGGTCGCTCCCAAATCGGCAACTAGCACGACACCCGAATCCGCGTTGAAGCCCAACATGGTGGGAGGACGCCCGCCGGTGGACACTGCTTCACCCACTTCGGCGACGAACCCCTCGGAGATGAGCTGGTCTACGCGATGGGCGATGGTCGAACGAGCCAAACCGGTGATCGAAGCGAGCTCTGCTCGAGTGATGGGGCTGCGACGGCGGATCAGATCAAGGAGAAAACCCGGTGACCCACCCGCTATGCCCATTTCGCCATTAGAACACCTACTAATGACTGCGTCAAGGACAAAGTTCCCACAGATGGCGTATTCTGGCCGCACTTCTGTCGGTAGCCGACCAAAGTGCGGAGGGTGGTTATGACCACGCAGCCAGTGGTTCAGATCTCCTCCGGCTTTGCCAGGACGGCGGAAAAGCGAAGTGAGTGTTCGCGATAGGCAGCATCGAAGAGAGCCTCTGAACGCTCCTTCCCGACGACGGCAGAGCTGCTCAAGACCGGCGGCAGAGCGCCTCGACCGGCCAGCAACTCAGCAGTCTGGACTTTGAGCTCGTTGGTGATCGCGATATTCGCGATGGTTGATCCAGGACCCACCCGAGTCTCAGGACCATCGATCTCAATCAAGGCATCGCCGACCGGTATCCCGACATCAATCACGATGTCGGCGTGATTTAGAAGACGCGATCCCGATGAGTGCCCCGAATCGCTCGCCATCGAGTGTGCAACCGAGGTCACAGCGACGACCGGAAGCCCTCGCTTCCCGGCTCCGATCGCCATCTCTATTGGTACTGCGGTCGTACCGCTTGAGCTGTAAATGATCATCGCGTCGTTCGGGCCGAAGGAGAAGTTGGCAAGGATCTGGTCGGCCAGTCCCTCCACCCGCTCTATGAACATCGCCTGCCTTTGGCCATTCGCTCCGGTGACCTGCGTGTGGAATGTCATCGAGAGCTCAGCAATCGGGTTGAAACCGGGGTAGGAGCCGTAACGGGGGAACATCTCCTCGACCGGGATTCGAGAATGGCCGGTGCCGAACATATGAACCAGGCCGCCGGAGGCGATAGCCGCAGCGCAGATCTCCGCTGCGGCTGCAATCTTGTCTAGTTGCGTCTCCGCGATGTAGTCGAGCAGCTTGGCGGCTTCAATGATCCACTTGCCTCGGAAATCTGCGGCTCCGCCATCACTAGCCTGCATAGCGCTTGATTCTCGCCTTCGGATGAGTAAATGTATAGACAGATTAGGGATCGGGCGAAGACAGCGTCAAGGAGACCAGTAGGAGATTGAAGTGAGTTCATCCCCTCGATATCTCGACATCGCCGAGTACCTGCGAGAGTTGATTTCGAACTCGAGCCCCGGCGATCGGCTGCCTTCCGACGCGGAACTCTGCGAGCGCTTCTCGGTGAGCCGGATGACCGCACGCCAGGCTGTCACGGTGCTGGTCAACGAACACCTCGTCGAACGTAAGCGCGGCTCGGGAACCTACGTGACACAACCCCGGGTTCCGAGGTCCCTCGGATCCCCCCTCTCGTTCTCCGAGAGCACCCGGCTACGCGGCATGGAGCCGTCTTCGAGAGTCCTCAGGGCAGGGCCAACGACCCTCCGGCCAGACGATGCTGTGGCTCTGGGCATCGGAATCAACTCGCCCGCAATCGTGCTGGAGAGACTGCGGCTGGCAGACGGAGTCCCGATGGCAGTCGAACATGCAGTGATCCCGGCCACCGACGCAGACATCCTCGACGAGGACCTCACCTCCGGTTCCCTGCATGCCGCCTTCGAGAAGAACGGCAGAATTCCGACTCGGGCACATGCAGAGGTTGGAGCGAGGATGGCCACGAAGCGAGAGCGAGACCTTCTCCAACTGCCTTCGAACGCAATCGTTCTGTCGGAAATCAGGACCATCTTCGACCAGCACGGCGCTCCTCTCGAACACACCTCCACCCACTATGCGGCCGAACGTTACGTATTTACGGCTGTGCTCTATCGAGGAGAGGAGGTCAATCCCGCATGACTTCAGCTAGATACCTCGGACTCGACCTCGGTGGCACGAACATCAAAGTCGCAGTCGTCGAGACCACCGAGGCGACCAGCATTCCGGAGGTGGTCTTCACCGCCCGGCACAAGACCATGGCGGCGGAGGGTCCAACGGGAGTCACCGCGCGATTGATAGAAGTCGGTCGTGAGACTCTCGATCAGGTTGGACCGGTGTCTGGTCTCGGGCTAGGCGTCCCGGGGTTGTTCGAGCCCGATACGGGAAAGATCGTCCTGTTCCCGAATCTCCCCGGCCCCTGGCCCGGGCACGCGTTGCGTGATCCGGTCGGCGATGCTCTCGGTGTGGTCACGACGCTGATCAACGACGCTAGAGCATTCGTATTGGCCGAAGGGACGATCGGAGCCGGTCGTGATTGCCCCACCGTCGTGGGAGTAACTCTTGGAACAGGAATCGGCGGCGGAATCATGATCGACGGCCGTCTCCACCTCGGCGACTTCGGGACAGGCGGCGAGGTCGCACACCAGACCATCGTCCCAGAGGGCCCGCTGTGTGGGTGTGGAAACCGGGGTTGCGTCGAGGCCCTGGCAAAGGCTGAAGCTCTTGCGGAACTGGCCGGCCTCCCAAGCGTGGCAGAGGTATACGAGAGGGCCGCCGACGGCGACGAGAAGTGTCTGACTGCAATCGAGACGGCGGCTAGCTACGTGGGTATCGGACTAGCCAACGTCGTGACACTGATCGGACCCTCTTGCATAGTCATCGGCGGCGGGATCATGGCGGCGGGAGATCTCGCCCTGGATCCGATACGAAGAGCGATGGAAAGACGCCTGTTCCTGGCGCCCAGAGACACGGTCAAAGTTGTCCCCGCCGAACTCGGCCGGTGGGCAGGAGCTATCGGAGCGGCCTTGGCAGGTCGGAGTCAGCTCGAGGTGCGAGCCCGATAGTCGTCCAGCATGGCGGCCGTTTGAGTGGCCCCAATGCGCTCTACGCCGACTTCGATCACTGCCAGCAAGTTGTCCAGCGAGCGCACACCCTGCGCAGCCTTCACTTTGACATCCGGTCCAACAGAGGCCCGCATCAATCGCAGATCCTCGATCGTGGCTCCCGTGGCGGCATAGCCGGTAGAGGTCTTGACGAAGTCGGCACCTGCAGCCTCGGACGCCCTGCAAGCAGCGACCTTCTCCTCATCGTTCAAGTAGGCGTTCTCGAAGATGACTTTGACGAGGGCGTCATCTCCAGCGGCCTCGACGACCGCGGCAATGTCGTGTTGCACCCGACCAACCTCTCCAGACTTCAACCAGCCGATGTTGAGCACCATGTCCAGTTCAACCGCGCCATCTTCGACTGCGCGTGTTGCCTCGAATACCTTGGTGGCGGTGGTGTTGACTCCATGCGGAAAACCGACCACGGTCCCCACCGCAACTGTGGAGTCGGCCAGGCGGTCGGCGCAGAATGCCACGTCGGCGGGTCGGACACAGACCGAGACCACCTGGTATTCGTCGGCGAGATCACACCCGGCTGAGACGTCGGCAAGGGTTAGTTCCGGCTTCAGCAGCGAGTGGTCGATCATGGCGGCGAGTTGCTCGTAGGTCACTTCTGCGGCAGTCAGAGTTGTGGGTTGCATCCACGAATCTTCCCACGGCTCGACTTGCTTGTCTAGACAACTAGCCAGAACTAGCAGCTGCGGATTCAACGGTTGCAGCGGCACGCTCCGCCACCACGTCGAGATCAGCATGGCCGGTAAGCCAGCCGCCGAGGCCGACCGCGATCGCTCCTGCCTCGAGATAGGCCGCTGCATTCTCCGCCGTCACACCGCCGGTCGGTATGAGCGGAATCCCCGCCATGGGACCGCCAACTGCCTTCAACAACCCGGGACCAGCCACAGAAGCGGGGAAGACCTTGACGGCGGCAGCCCCGGCATTCCATGCAACCATGATCTCCGTTGGGGTGAACGCTCCCGGCAGCACCGGTACACCCCGGTCGACTGCCCACTCAACGACATCAAGATCAGTGTGCGGAGAAACCAGGAAGGCGGCACCGGCTGCCACCGCCGCTTCGGCTTCGGCCACATTCATGACCGTTCCGGCCCCGACCACACTCCTCGACGCCAACCGTTCGATCGACCGCTCCGCCACGGGGCTATCCATGGTGACTTCCAGCACCCCGATTCCAGCGCGATCGAGGACATCGGCGACCGCGACGACACGGTCCGGGTGCAGCCCCCGGAACACGGCGATCAAACGGGAACCCGGAATCGCCGCCGGTAACTCCGTCCGCGTCATGGCGAAGACTCCGAGACACTCCAACCACCGTCGACCGCCAGGGTTTGGCCTGTGACCCTCCTCGACCCGGCCCCGAGAAGGTAGGCGCCTGCTCCGGCAAGATCCTCGGCCTGGAGAAGTCCGCCGGCAAGAGGCTGTTTTCGCGCCGCATAGGCGACGATTTGCGGATCTTCGGCCGCCCGTTGGGCCATCGGAGTTTCGACCAGGCCGGAGGCGATCGCGTTGACTCGGATTCCACTCTTTGCGTAGTAGGCGGCCAGAGTCTTCGTGAGCGCTAGCTCGGCACCCTTGACCGCCGCGTAGGCATGGGTTGCGAAGTATCCCGGAGCCGGGTGCTCGGCGAGCACGCTGCTCACCAGGACGATCGAGCCACGACTGCCTTTGTCATCAGGGCTCTGATCGAGCATCACCCGGATGACATCGCGCGAGGCGAGAAAGGCTGGATGACCGTTCAACTCAAAGGTTCCTTCCCACCCACGCAGACTCATTTCGTGCAGCGGCCCGTCGCCGAGTCGTCGACCGCTGCCCCCGGCCACTGCGAACAATCCGTCAATCCTCCCGAACTGCTCCCGACAAGAGCGCACCGCTTCGGCGGACTGCTCTTCGATCGTCAGATCGGCTCGGGCCCATCCACACGATCCGCCGGCGCTGGCGATCTCATCCGCTAGCCGAACACACTTCTCCTCGGTTCGGGAGACGATGAACACGGAAGCACCCATCTCCGCGAACAACCTGGCGCCGGCGGCCGCAATACCGGACGCTCCGGTCACCACTACTACGCGACTCGAAAGATCAGTTGCCATTTCATCTGTTTAGCAGCTCTGACTTCGGCCATCGGTCTGAACGGATTCGGGCCCGCTGCCGGCACCTAGCCTGTTGCCGTGATCGGCTCCAAGAAACCTTTCGTCGTCGGCACGGTCGGATTCGTCTTACTGGGCATTGCCACAACCATCTTCGGCGTCATTTGGCCGTCGGTAGCGGAGGATCTGGACCGCTCCATCGGCGAACTCGGCTACGTGACCCTGGCCTATGGAGCCGGCTACACCGCCTCTTCACTACTGAGCGGACGGCTCGCCTCGCGGTGGCCGACGGGAATGCTCCTCGTTGGAGCCGCCTCGGTTGCCACGGCTGCGTTGACACTCCTGGCCACGGCCCCGGGCTGGACAGCCCTCCTGATCGCCACCGCACTGCTCGGATCCGCCGGCGGCCAAATCGACGCCGGGACGAACACCTATGTGGCGGTTCGATATGGCTCGAGGGCGATGTCCTTCCTCCACGGAGCCTTCGGCGTGGGTGCGATCGTTGGACCGCTCCTGATCACGACGCTCTTTGTCTTCGATCTCTCGTGGCGCGTCGGTTTCGCAGTCCTTGCATCGTGTGAACTGCTCTACCTCCTGGGGTTGTGGATATACGCACGATCGCTGACAACGCCGGCCCAGGCACAGACCGCACAGACGCGATCCACGGCGGGAGCACGCAAAGCCCTCTTCTGGTCCGTCGCCGTGTTCTTTCTATATGCAGGAATGGCAACTGGTCTGGGCGCCTGGGTATTCACGTTCCTCACCGAAGACCGGGGTGTCAGCGAAACCTCAGGCGGCTTGATCGTCACGGCCTATTGGGCAGGATTCACTCTCTCGCGGATCGTGCTGGGGATCATCGGCGAGCGCGCCAATCCATCGAATGTCCTCGTTTGGTCGGGAGCTGCCACGTTCGCCGCCCTGGCAGTGTTCTGGATGGCTCCAACCGGCGTCGTCGGAACACTGGCGTTCGTCGCCGCCGGATTCGCGCATGGGCCGGTATTTCCGTTCGAAATGCTGCTGACACCAACCCGGTTCGGAGACTCACTCACATCAACTGTGGTCGGCTACGAGATCGCCGCCGCCAACGTAGGTGGCGCGACCATCTCCGGGATCATCGGATTGCTGGTTGATCGGTATGGTCTCGACGTCGTCCCGGGTGTGCTGTTGATCGTTGCGCTTGGCGTCTGGGGGTCCATCTGGATGCTCAGGACCACTTCTGACCGGGAGAACGAACCGGGGCAAGGCGCTACAGCTCCGCGAGGTCACCCCGACCGCTCAAACGACCTGCGATAGTTCTCCAGGTGAAAGCGCTGGTAGTCCCTCTATCCCAGAGAACCCGGATCTCGATAATCGTCGTGGCGGCCATCGCCATGGCATGGCTGACCTGGCAGATGAACGGAGCGATGGCACCGGCGGTCGACGACAGCGAGTTTGGAATCGTCGACTTCGAACTGGCCGGAACGCCCGACGAGGCGGCTGGAATCCTCGACGAATGGGGCCAAGACGGTAGGGAGGGCGCTGAGCAGGCCATCAAGATCGACTTCACCTACCTGGTCGCCTACTCCGTGTTGCTGACGCTGGCGTGTGCTTCCGTTGCCATCGTCCTCGACGAACGCGGATGGGTGCGAACGGCACGGGCCGGTTGGCGCCTGGCTGCGCTCAGCCCGCTTGCCGGCGTCCTAGACGGTGTTGAGAACATCGCACTCCTTCGGGTTCTGGGTGGGTACGAGTCAGGCACCGTGAGCGCCTCGGCAACGCAAGTCGCCAACGTTGCTGCCTCTGCCAAATTCGCGATCGTGATGGTCGGATTCGCCTTCGTGATCATCGTCGTAGTCGGACTCGCCGCCACCCGAACCCGGGGCAGGAGGCAGTTGGACTGACTTCGCCACCGTCGCGCAAGAAAAGCGGCGCATCCCCGTCATAGGTGCCGGCGCAGGCATATCCTGCGAGAGGGGCCAACGCACATCTGAGGAGGGACCTATGGGGACCGAGCGAGCCGACGTCGTCGTTCTCGGAATCGGCACGGGTGGAGAAGACCTGGTGCTCCGACTGCTCGATGAAGGTCTCGACGTGGTGGGCATCGAACCCAACCTCGTTGGCGGCGAATGTCCCTACTGGGCGTGCATCCCCTCGAAGATGATGATCCGGGCGGCGAATCTCCTCGAGGACGCCCGTCGGGTCAACGGAATGGCCGGCAACAGTGAAGTCACCCCTGACTGGGGCACCCTCGCTAGCCGTGTGAGGGACGAAGCTACCGGCAACTGGGACGACGCCTACGGGGTCGCGCGTTTCGAGGGGAAGGGTGGCCGGCTCGTGCGCGGGTACGGCAAACTGACCGGACCCAACACCGTGCAGGTCGACAATCTGTCGATCTCGGCAACCAGAGGAATCGTCATCGCCACCGGATCACGACCCTTCGTTCCTCCGATTCCCGGGCTGAGAGATGTCGACTACTGGACTACACACGATGCAATCCAGGCCTCTGCCGCTCCGTCATCGCTCATAGTGCTGGGCGGTGGAGCCGTGGGTTGCGAGCTCGGGCAGGTGTTCTCTCGATTCGGAACGAAAGTCACGATCGCTGAAGGATCCGACCGACTTCTGGTCCTGGAGGAGCCTGAGGCATCGGCCGTCATCACGGGTGCTTTCGCGGCTGAGGGGATCGAAGCAATCCTGGGTAGGCACGTAACCAAGGTTGAAGAGCGGGAGGGATCGATGGTCGCCACCCTCTCCGATGGGGCCACCCTGACCGCCGAAAAGCTCTTGATCGCCACCGGCCGGGCCGTCGATCTCGAACCACTAGGTCTCGACGCGGCTGGCATCAAGACTGACGGCCGGTTCATCGAAGTAGACGAGCACCTGCGCGCTGCCGAGGGGATCTGGGCGATGGGGGACGTCATCGGCCGCGGCATGTTCACACACATGGCTCTGCACGAAGGAGCGATTGTGGCCGATCAGCTCCTCGGGAATGAGGTTCGGACCGCCGATCACGCCTCTTTGCCGCGCGTCACCTTCACAGACCCGGAGGTGGGGGCGGTAGGTATGAGCGAAGCCGCAGCAAGGGCGGCTGGAATCGATGTAGCGGTTGCGGTCAAGCAGGTCCCGCTCTCCTCACGGGGCTGGATCAATGGCGCCGGCACCGCGGGAATCATCAAGCTGATCGTTGATCGTGAATCCGGCCTTCTGGTCGGAGCGACATCTGTCGGACCGCAGGGTGGTGAGGTCCTCGGCATGCTCAGTCTTGCCGTCCAGGCCAAGGTTCCATTTCAAACGCTTCGGAACATCATCTACCCCTATCCGACCTACCACGGCGGGATCGGCGAAGCGATCGGCGCCTACGGCCGTGGGACGATGAAAGTGGTCGATCCAGACTATGAACCCTTGACCCTTCTGTGAAGGGACGACTACCCGGAAGGCTGACCTGAATGCCTCTATACATGGATCGACACGACACACCGGAGGCGACTCCGGAGGAGGTCGCCCAAGCCCACTTGGCTGATATCGCGGTGGCACCGAAACACAATGTGCAATTCCTCTCCTACTGGTTTGATGCCGAGACAGAGGGTGTCTTCTGCCTGGCCAAGGCTCCGGAGGAAGAAGCGTTGATGGCAGTCCACCAGGAGTCTCACGGGTTGTTACCGAATGAGATCATCTCCGTCTCTGAGAACGATGTGCTCCGGTTTCTCGGCGGAATTCAGGAGCCGGCGGATGCGTCCGAGCAGTCGAGTCCATTCCGCGCCATTCTCTTCACCGATTTGGAGGGATCGACCGCGCTGCTCAACCAGATAGGTGAATCCACCTTCATGGAGTTGCTCGGGGAACACGATGCCTTGATTCGCCGTGCTCTCCTCCACTCCAGTGGTCGGGAGGTCAAACATACCGGCGACGGCATCCTCGCCTCATTCGACGAGGTCGCGGATGCCCTCAGCTGTTCATTGGAGATCCAGAAGGGGTTTCGCGGCAGGGCCGACGCCGGTCACCCCCATCCAATGCGTGTACGAGTGGGTATGGCCGCCGGTGAACCGGTCGACCACAACGACGACATCTTCGGATCGGTCGTCAACCTGGCAAGCAGGATCTGCGACGCGGCAGACGCAGGGCAGACCCTCGTCTCGGATGTCGTGCAAGATGTGGGAAGCAAGGGCGGCTTTCAGTTCGAAACGGCAGAATCTCTGACCTTGAAGGGGTTCTCCGACCCCACACCGGTGTTCAGGCTGATCGAGCAACAGCCCTAGGTCGGGGTCTGTAGCCCGCGGAATAGTGCGGGCAGAAAGACCCTGTCGTCAAAGCACGGATCCGTGGTCTCTTAAGAGGTGAAAGGCTCGGTGCGGAGGCCTGGTGATCAGCCGTACGGACGAGGACCAATTCGCGGGATTCGTGCGCCAAGCGCAACCACGCCTTCAGGCCGCTCTCACCGCTGCGTACGGCCCGGAGACCGGACAGGCAGCGACAGCTGAAGCACTGTCGTACGCGTGGCGCCACTGGGATCGGGTGATCGACATGCAGAACCCGATTGGCTACCTCTACCGGGTCGGACAGAGCAGGGCTCGGCGATACCTCAGTTGGTGGAGGCGGCAACCTTGTCCCGCACTCGATGAACGAACCATCGGCAACCCGGCACGATGGATCGAGCCGGGCCTGCCAGCAGCGCTCGAGAAGCTGAGCCGGCGACAGCGGATCACCGTGGTTTTGGTCTGCGGGTTCCAATGGACTCAGACCGAGGTCGGCGAACTGCTCGGAATCTCCCGCACAACGGTTGAACAGCATTTGTCGCGAGGTCTGGCTCGGCTCCGCCGAGAGTTGAAGGTGGCGGCATGATCGACATCGAGAGACAGATCCGCGACTACTACGACCACATCATGGTCCCGGTCACCGACATCGACGTCAACCGCAACGGATCTCCTGCGGCTCCGCGCCGTAAGGGTGTGGCAGTCTCAGTGGCCGGATTCATCCTCGCTCTCGCCGGAATCGGTGTAGCCGCTCTCGTGATGCGGGGAACTCAACCGACCGCATCCCAGCCAGTTTCGACATCCCCATCATCGATGGTCTCCCATTCAACCCCGACGAGCCTCCCTCCTGGACTCCGTACCGGAACCTGGTCGGAGGTGGCTGTAGGCGCACCCTGGATCGAGTCCATCGTGGATGTGGCGGCGCTGCCTGACGGCGCCTTCATTGCGGCCTCGACAGATCCATGGCAGCTTCAATGGTCTCCAGACGGACTCGAATGGTTCAACGCCGATCCTGAACGAACGGTATCTGAGTACCGACCGGGTCCCGCAGACGGCGGGCGGGCCGGCCCAAATCTCCTGGCGGTCGTAGGTGACCAGGTCGTCGTCCTCGACCGGGAGGCAATGGGCGTGTGGATTGGACGACCCGTGTCGGGCACCTGGACATCGTTGCCGCTCGACACATCGGACCTCGAAAACGTTGACCTTCTCGCAGTAGCTTCGAGTGACTCCGAAGCCATCGTCATTGCCCAAACATACGGATCGGCTCGGTACGAGCCGGAGCCGGATCCGGGAGACGAGCAGGTGTCAATGCCCGTGATTGACCAGTACCTGATGTGGGTCGTAGACCCCGCTGCCGGCACCGCGACAAGGTATCCCCTTCCGGTCTCACCGACGCAGGGGCAGGGTGTCACCAACGCTGCGGCAGTCTCATTTCACGACCAGTGGATAATTTCGCTCTCAGCGTGGATCGTGACCGACGACGATTCGGCAGCTCTGAACTTGCTGCTGGCCACATCCGACGGGGTCTCATGGGAGGAGACGACCTCGGCGGAGGATGCCGGCTTCGCGGTCACTTCGTTGACTGCCGGCCTCGAGGGCGTCATCGCCACCGAGTGCAACTTCGGAGGGGACACATTCTGGTACTCACAGGACGGTCTCGAATGGTCGAAGTCCACTACGGCCTATATGGGACACCATTCAACGTTCTCCACTGAACTCGGCTTCATCATCGCGTATGGAGACTTGCTCTCGTCCGACGATGGAATGGAGTGGCAAACTCTCTATGCCGATCTGCCGCTCAGCGGGATAACCCACTTGACCGCTTCAGGTAACAAGCTCCTCGTCAAGGATGGACTTCGAGATGATGAGGAGCCGCACCTCTGGTTGTGGACAGGTGGTCAAAGGTGAAAACGAACGACACCCATCGACTCTTCTCGATGCTCACGATCACTCTTGTCACTGCTGCCTGTGCCACTTCGACTGAAGCAGATTCAACATCGCTGCCCGAACTCAACCCCGCGACCGTCACGACCGCATTGGCAGCTACTTCGACAACCGATACAACGGTTGTGGATGGCTGCCAGCGACCGCTGACCGAACCGGGCGAGTACGAGGGTTCACTCGAAGGGATCCCGAACCAGCTCTATTGGGTGATCGTCCCCGACTCCTACAAAGACACCGCCCCGGTACCGCTGTATCTCCATCTGGCAGCGGGAAGTGGCGATCACGACAGCTTCCTCGCAGGATGGCGACCGTATCTAGACGATCTCGCAGGAGTAATGGTCATGGTCAATACTGCGGACCCTGCCAGAGGCAAGCCTGAAGCGCTCACGGCCCTGATCGACGAACTGACGAGCGAGTTCTGCATCGATCCCAAGCGCATCCACGCTCTCGGAACATCGTGGAGTGGCGGCATGGTTGGGACGCTGGCCTGTGAATCCTCCGACCGCATTGCCTCCTTTGTATCGGCATTGAGCGGCCATGTGCCGCCAGCTGGGTGCGATCCAGAGCGGCCGGTCCCACTGTTGAGCTTCACCGGCGATGTCGATCGAACGCAGGTTGCCGCCCTCGTCGAGACCTGGGCAGGTATCAATGGCTGCGATCCGGATCCGAAGGTTGAGGACCTCGGCTCCGGTGTTCTGCGGAAGACGTTTGAGAACTGCGAGGCAGACGTCCTCTTCTACGACATCGTCGGAATGGGCCACGCCTGGCCACTGCATGAAGCGGTAGGCCCTGGTGCCGAACTCATCGCGGTCTATGAAGAGGTTGACTACCTCGACGAAGCGGTGCGATTCTTCACCGAACATCCGCTTCCTTAGTTCAGTCAACCATCTGCGGGGATTGCTCTCAAGAGGCTGCTCCGGCTAACTACGGTGAGCCGGACATGAAGTACCTGGTGGTTTGTCTGGTGTTGGTACTCGCTGCTTGCGGTGAATCGGTTTCGACGACGATTCCGTTCGGAAGCCAGGACACCGCATCCGCGACAACACCCGTGGTCCCCTCCACAACAACCACCCAAACGGTCTCCGACACATCTACCACCAGCTCGACCATGGCGACCACTACCACCACGGCATTCCACATTCCCCTCTCAGACACATGGGATACGTGGACGGCGATCCTGGCCTCAATCGAGACTGGAGAGCCGGGGGCCTGGGAGGAAGCGGAGGACTTCGCCGCCACGATCGAAGACGCCGCCGTCTTGTGGTCGGACGACTATCCCTCTCTCAACCCTGGCTACTGGGTGGTCCACTACGGGGAGTTCGAGTCCGGCGAATCGGCCAAAGCATGGTGCTCCGACCTGCCGGATGATATGACCTGTTATCCGCGCTATCTCGGACCCGACATCTCCCCACTGGCGGGCGATGACCACGCCATGTTGATCGACGGACAGGCCCTGGTCATTCTGGATGTGATCACCGGCGAGAGACTCAAGACGTTCGATCCGTCTTTCGATGGTGACGGCATGTCCGTCGGGCGGATGTCGTTGACGCGGGATGCCTCGGCGCTCTACTACTCCGTTGGGTGGGAGGATTCCTGGTACGCCTGCGAATACTCACAGGGCCAGATATGGAAGTTCGACCTGGAGTTCGGGATCGCGACTCAGATCGCATCCGGGCACAACCCATCCGTCTCGCCGGATGGTCGCTGGTTGGCCACTCTGTACTCGGAGCAATGCCTCCCGGACCCTGAGAACCCCGAGTCGTGGGTGCTGACGCCGACCGACACGGTCATCCTCTACGACCTCTCTTCTGGGTGGCCGACCGAGTCCCGCCGCTGGTCGGTCTCATCGCCTCCCACCACCTATGAGGATCAACAGATGCTGACCTGGGTCGACTGGAGGGCCAACTCGCAGTCCCTGGTGGTCGTCAACAACTCGGGAAGGGTCTTCGAGATGACGCTGGACCACGTTGGCGCCATCGATGTGGGTCGGCCTCTCACCGAAGGTGTTCTTGGCTATCCCCAGGCATTGATTGGTGACACCCTCTACGCAACGGTGGACGAGACGCCGTTCGCGGTTGGCGCCTTCGACCTGTACGCATTCGATCTCGACACCGGTGGTCCCGGCGAGTCCATCGCCCAATCGGTGGGATGGATCTCAGCGACCGCCGACACCACCCGAACGAGACTGATCTGGGGACACGACACCCAGGTCACTACCTCCTCATCGACCTTCGGATTGGAGAACTACCTGATCAGTTTCGCCTGGTAGATCGCTACTGCGGCCAGGGACATCCACATGACCTGAAGTCCGTCACCTCAGTGGTCGCAAACGACTTCAACCAAGCGCCTACCTGCAACCCGGCGCCGAGCGGGAACACGATCACCTGCGGGTGGGCACCCTGCGAGACCAGGCTTCGTCCGGTGCCGGTCGCGGCGCCGCCCTTGGCGCCGGAGGCGATCTTTCGGAGGTTCTCCATCCGGCGAGGGTCGAGTGCACTTGGAGGAACCTTCTGCTTGGCGGCCCAACGAAGATACCCACCCGCCTGCTTCAACCCGGCGTCCTTGATGACGTTTTTGATACCTTTGGTCACCGAAGGTCCAAAGCTGAGGTCGAAGTCGATTCCCGACGCGGCCTTTTCTCTCCAGATTCGAGGAACGTTGGTGCCATGTGGGACTCCCCACATGAAGGCGCCGAACAAGGCCGTCTCCCCACCGAGGCCCAGTCCGAATCGGAACGAACGACTCGACATCGTGACCCAGCGGTCCGGATGACTGAGGCAGACGAAGTGCATGATGGATGACTCGTATCCGGCAACAAAAAGCATCCCGCCGGTAGTCCACCCGTAACCCATCCACATTCCGCTGGGACAACAGATCGGCTCCTCAGGTTCATCGTCAGGTGGCGTACTGGGAGGGTCAGTTGGGGGCGGAGCTGTTCCCGGTCCGGTCCCACCGCCGGTCGGCGGTGGAGTCGTCGGACCCTCAGGGCCGGAGGGCTCCTTCGGCGGATCGACGGGCGGGGCGGCGGCTCCCATGCAGGCGTCATAGGCGGCCTTGGCTGCCGCGGCCTTCTCGCAGGCCCTTTCTGCGGCCGTCTTGGCTGCGTCGGCTGCCTCGCAGGCTTCCCGAGCCTTGGCCTGGGCGTCGGTCAGTTTGGTTTCGATGCCGGCCAGTTCTGCCTCGGCGGCCGCATCCTTGGTCCGCATGTCCTCCCTGAACTCTGGAGTGTCTGCCTCCTTCCAGGCTTCTTCTACTTCCTGGGCACTCTTCCGTCCATCCTTGTAGTCATCCCAAATCGCCCCGAGCGCCATCCGTCGTAGATGAAGATCGCGCTGAGTGATCCGAGTTTCAGGCCGACCGGATTCCTCGATCCATCCGCCGTCCTCAGAGTCCCAGCATGCAGGCGGCCACTCCTTGCATACGGTCTTCTTCTTCGCCTCGAGTTCTTCGACTACAGCCTCGGCGTCGTCGCACTTCGCCCGTGCCCGGTCTGCGTCGGCTCTCGCCTTGTCGCAGGCTGCCTGGGCGGCCATCCAGGCTTCGAGTTCCTCTTTGCACGGATCGTCGGATCCTCGCCAGATCACTGCTCCGCCGATGATCACCAGCGTCAGACCTCCCAGGATGGGAAAGACCCATCCGCCCGATCTACCCTCGTCGTCGGTTTCCGGCGCAGTCGACGTCGTCGTGGTGTCCTCGCCGACCGTCGTGGTCGTTGTGAGGCTCGTGGTTGTTGTCTCCAAGATCGTTGTGGTCGTTTCTGGAGGGCTGGAGGTGGTGGTGGCCGTCTCAGCGGTGATGAAAACGAGGTCATTCGGATCGCAAGTCGGTTCCGACGAGTCGACGATGATGTTGCTGAGTCCGCTCGTGTCAATGGATAGGTCCATTCCGCCCGGATCCAGAATTCCACCGTCGATCATGTGACCGCCGAACGAAAACAGCGGCAGGTCGATAATCGTCAAACCCGATTCTTCGACGGCACCGAAACCAGAGATGTCACCAGAAGCACCACTTCCGAATAGGTTGACCGACGATCCGGCGTACTCGGGTGGGAGTGTGATGAAGACTCGCAGAGCGCTGGGAGAACCGAATGGATTGCTACCGGAGTGATCGACTTCAAAGCAATCGTCACCCGGAACGAGAACATCGGTCTGCGCCACGGCCGGAACGGCAAGTAACAGCCATCCGAGCACTAGGGCCGCCACAAGGATTCGTCGCTTCAACACTGCCGATCCCCTCTCATCACCTGCACTCACCGATCCAATAGACCAAACCATCTTGCGCCACGAACGTTGCCGTCGTCTCGAAAGACTGGCCCTGGAATGTGAATTGCACCGGAGCCTCGTAGTACCTGTCCACGTCGATCTGCTGGTCACCGACGTTGAGGCTTCTCGCGAACGGGCCCGAGACATCTCCGA
>JBLYYS010000096.1:0-2985 GCA_048550235.1 Acidimicrobiia bacterium
ACCAACAGCCGCTGCCCAGGGACGACCTGCCGGACCAAGCCGAAGAGCGAGCCCTTGCTCCCGTGCTCCGTGCGTTCGGGGGTGATCGAGACCGGGCCCGTGCCGCCTGGGCGTTCGCGCACGGAATGGTCACCCTCGAACTGGCAGGCCGGTTTCCTCCCAATGCCGACCTCGCCACTGCGTGGAACTCAGGGATAGACGGTATAGCTGCACAGGCTGGACTCGGCGCCGGGGCCCGCCGGACCCGAAAGGACGATTCAAATGACTAATCAAACGACTGAGTATCTCGACCGACCGGATGGCCGCGTTTCATACGACGACAACGGTGCCGGTGGCCCTTTGGTAATCGCAGCCCCGGGGATAGGCGACACGAGACACGTCTATCGGTTCGTTCGTGATGAGCTGGCGGCGGCGGGCCTCCGCTTTGTCACGATGGATCTGCGGGGTATGGGCGACACATCTGTCGGCTGGGACCAGCTCAACGATGCGGCCGTCGCCTCCGACTACCTGGCTCTCATCGACGAACTCGACGCCGGACCGGCCGTGCTGGTCGGCAACTCACTCTCGTGCGCTGCTGCTGTGCTGGCGGCCACTGACGCCTCCGACAAGGTGGCTGGCCTCGTTCTAGTGGGACCTTTTGTGCGTGATCTGCCGATGAAGTGGTGGCAAAAGGCCGCCTTCGCCATGATGCTGGCCCCGCCGTGGGGTCGCAGCGCATGGGTGAACTACTACCGGAAGAAAATGTATCCGGGTGCGCCCCCCGCCGATCTCGACGAGTACGTGGCGGCACTATCGGCGAATCTGAAGGAACCCGGGCGTTTCGCTGATTTTCGATCGTTGTCGATGAGTTCTCACGCCGAATCGGGTCGACGAATCGACAAGGTAGCTCAACCGGTCGTTGTTCTGATGGGCACGGCCGACCCCGACTTCCCGGACCCGGTGGAGGAAGCCAATGAGATCGCCGGCATCATGAATGCCGAGGTGGTCTGGTCCGAAGGCTCGGGACACTATCCGCAGGCGGAGACACCGCAGGTCTTCGTCGACGCCGTCAAACGCGTCATCCGGCAGACGCAGGCCGGTTGAGTCTGACGAGTCTTGCTCGGCGTTCTGGGCAGCTAGTCGCTACTCCGCTCCGTCTTCCGGGTCATCGCTGAAGAGTCCGGCGATGTTCATGCTCGATGAGTACTTCACTTCAGTCACGAGGTAGGTTGCCACTCTTTCGACACCATCGATGGATTGGATTCCATCGCGCAGCAGGCGGTTGAGGTGATTGACGTCTCGGCAGAACGCATCCACGGTGATGTCGTAGTCGCCCGCCAAAGAGGCGATATAGCCCGTTTCGTCTAATGCCTGCAGAGCATCCGCAACGGACTCGATGCTGCCCGGTCGCGTCCGGATCATGAATGTCGCCGAGACGCCGAGACCGACCCGAAAGGGATCCAGCCAGATGTTGAAGTGCAGGGCTCCTGTGTTGCGCATCTCTCGGACGCGGTTGCGCACGGTACCTACCGAAACCCCCACAACCTTGGCGATTTCGCTGTAGGTGGCCCGCCCATCGTCAGACAGCACCTTCACGATGAGCTTGTCTACCTGATCAAGATGAAAATCTGTCATTCTGATAGGCCTTCTCTTGCAAGTCTTGCAAATCTATTGTACTCTTTGTGTGTGTTTTTGCAACACAGGAGTAGGTTCTTGGCAATCGGACGCAACAGTATGCGTCAGGATAGATCGATCGCCTTGCCTCAATTCGAGCACCGGAGGATGAGCTCAATGAGAACTCGACGCATGATCCTTGTCGTCTTGGCCCTGGCCATGGTGGCGACCGCCTGCGGAGGCGATTCCACAACGGACACGAGCGCAGGAGCGACCGATACCACCACCGGAACAACCGCTGACGCCGGAGGCACGGCGGATGCCACCAGATTCGTCTTTGCCAACCCGTTCCCGATCTTCGATCTGGACCCGGCCAGCGCTTTCTCCACTGAGCACGTTGTGCTGCAGAACGTCTATGAGTCGTTGACGCGGTTCAACCCGCCCGGGTCCGCAGAGCAGGTGAGCGGAGTGCTCGCCGAGTCATGGGAGTCGAACGCCGACGCCACCGTCTGGACGTTCAACCTTCGCCCGGGAGTCACTTTCCACGATGGGGCCCCGCTCGACGCCGATGCGGTCATCGCTTCGCTAAATCGGACGCTCGACCTGGGCCTGGGCGCCTCGTTCATTCTTTTCCCTATTGACTCGATGGAGGCCGTGGACGACCTCACCGTGCAGTTCAATCTCGCCTACCCGGCTCCGCTGGACCTCGTAATGTCTGCCACCTACGGGGCTTACATCATCAGCCCCAACGCGATCGAGCAAGACGCGGACTGGTTTGGCGCAGGAAACGACGCCGGAAGCGGCCCCTACACGATCAGCTCCTACTCTCCGTCGGAGAATACGGTGCTAACGCGCTACGACGACTACTGGGGCGGATGGAGTGACGGACAGATCGAGACCATCGACATCCAACTCGTAGAGGATCCGGTTCTCGCCGAGCAGATGATGCGGGGTGGCGAGGCCGACTTCACCTACAACCTGCCGTTTGACATCTATGCATCGCTCGACGCCGTCGACGGCCTCGAAGTTGTGCGGGCACAATCCATGCAGAACCTCTTCGGCCTCTTGAATCATGAACGGCTCTCACCGGAGGTCCGTGAGGCGCTGGTGCTCTCGTTCCCCTACGACGACGTGGCCGAGAATCTGTATGGCGGCGAGGGAGAGCGCTCAATGGGAATCATCCCGCAGGCAATGTGGGGATCGGATCCGAATCTCGCGGTTCCGGACACAGACCTCGACCGGGCTGCGGCCATCTTGTCCGACGCCGGAGTGACCGACCTGTCTCTGACGTACAGCTACGACGCCGGCACAACCGAGCAACAACAGATCGGAGAAGTGTGGAGCGCCAGTCTGGCCACGATCGGTGTGGAATTGATCCTCGAGCCGCTGACC
>JBLYYS010000097.1:0-20510 GCA_048550235.1 Acidimicrobiia bacterium
AGGGCTCCATCGTCAGTCCACCGACATACAAACCGCGATCATCGAAGAAGGCAATGTCGAGCGGAATCAGAGTGTTCTTCATCCAGAACCCCCCGGTGCGTTCCTCCTCGAACACGAAAACCATTCCCTGCAAATCGCCGAGGTCTTCGACGAACATCAGTCCGCGTTGCCGGAGTTCCGGGGTGTCGGCCACGGCCACTGTCCACACTTCGCCGTCGAGTTCGATCTCGCGTTTAGTGAACCCGTCGACGTCGCCTGTGCTGAACGCCCGAGCGGTCGAGGAAGTCGCCGCCACCGCAGGCTCGAGATCCCTCAGTGTGGTGGTCGTCGTCGTTGGTTCGACCGGAGCGACCAGCGAAGTAGCGGTCGTGGTCTCGGACGAACACCCGGCCAGTATTACCAGGAGAGCGGCCAGGACAGGTCGCTTGATGGCCCCTCCAGGAATGCCTTTTCCGCCTCATCTCCCATGTGATATGTCTCGTCATCCGATGGGAAATCACCCGACTGAACGTCCTCGAAGAAGCGGCGCAGTCCCTCTACAGCCTGACCCTTGAGGTCGCCGTACTGACGCACGAATTTCGG
The DNA here is from genome assembly GCA_048550235.1 of Acidimicrobiia bacterium. GTDB lineage: Bacteria > Actinomycetota > Acidimicrobiia > Spongiisociales > JAHEDJ01 > JAHEDJ01. The sequence goes on from JBLYYS010000097.1 coordinate 583, forward strand.
CAGACGGCCACCGTGCATGCCGAGTACATCATGAAAGACGAGCACTTGCCCATCCGTATCCGGACCTGCGCCGATCCCGATTGTCGGGACTGAGACTTCCTTCGTGATCGTCTGAGCCAGAACATCGGGGATGCCTTCAAGCACGATGGCAAAGACGCCTGCGTCTGCCAGCGCCAGGGCATCGATCAGCATGTCGCGCGCTTCCTCGACAGCCTTTCCCTGTACCCGGTACCCGCCCATCGCGTTGACCGACTGCGGTGTGAGCCCGAGATGGCCCATCACCGGGATCTCGGCATTGAGGATCGCCTCGACGACCGGAAGTCGCTTGCGGCCACCTTCGAGTTTGACTGCCTCGGCTCCCCCTTCGCGAACCATCCTGCCCGCGTTACGAACGGCGTCCTCCACTGACACGTGGTAACTCATCCACGGCATGTCACCAACGAGCAGCGGATCGGGTTTTGCCCGGGCTACTGCGGCCGTGTGATGGATCATCACATCGAGGTCTACGTTGAGTGTCGATCTATAGCCAAGGATGACGTTTGCGAGTGAGTCACCGATGAGAATCGCGTCTGCGCCCGCCTCCGAGGCGATGAGGGCGGTGGGCACGTCGTAGGCGGTCACCATGGTGATCTTCTGTCCACCCTTGCGGGCCTTGACCTCGGGAACCGTGACCTTCTCACCCATCACTGCACCTCATTCTCGTGCCAATCATCTAGCGAAGCGTAGTGGAGCCTCGCGCCTTGGCTGCCCTCAACCGGTTCTGGCGTGAGTTTCCCGCCGTTATTGCGCGCTTCCTGACGCCAGAACGGTTGATTGGGCTAGAACCAGGCGTCGCGTGGGATCGTCGCCGCTACCACGACCAGCGCCACCAGCAACCCGAGGCCGGCCACCCGATAAGCCGACGTCGCCGGCCCCTTGCGGGCACGGACGACCGCCATATGGGCGACGCCGGCGGCCAGCAGCATTCCGACCGGGTGAATCACCTTGATGAAGAACGACTGATCCCATCCGCTGTTTCCGATCCACAGGATGATTCCCAGCGCCAGTTGCACATCGAGCATGATCGTGGCGAGCGTGAAAGGCCGATCGGACCCTTCATTCCACGCCGCGCCGCCGCCCGAACGCACCAAGCCGAGCACCCCCACACCCAGCAGCGCCACCAGTACTACCCAACGAAACCACGAATGAATATCAAGAACAACGTCCATGGATGACACGTTACACAACCCGCCGCGACTCGCATCCGAGCAGATCTAGGCCATGGAGATGAGGGCGACGGCAACCATTGCAAATGCCAGGCCGACGATCTGACCGGCCCTCAGTCGCTCCTTCAAGAACAGGCGAGCCAGCAAGGCAGTTACGGCCGGGTAGAGAGAAGCCAGCGCCGAAACCACTATCAGAAGGCCGCCGTCGTACGCTGCCAAAACAAAGGCATTGGCACTCATGTCGAGAGCGCCCGCCACAGCACTCTGGGTCGTACTCCGACCTGAGAAAACGGGTCGCACGACTGCCAACACGACGAGAACGATCACCACTGACGTCACCCTTGCCGAAACGAGCGGCCACATTCCTGCAGAAGTGTCGACACGCTGAAGGAACACGAAGAACATCCCCAATCCGATGCCGGCCACCGCGGAACCGGCAAACACCTGCACCGCCTGTTGTGGCTTCTCAGACCATCCGGCAGCGCCCCCGGAACTGATCAGCACAATCGCTACCACTGCTACACCCACCCCCGCCACAGCAAGGGCTGCCGGGCGCTCACCGAGCAGGAATCCCGCGACAACCGGAATCGCCGCGCCGATGGCCGCGGTCATCGGCGCCACGACGCCCATGTAGCCGGTCGCCAGACTCCAGTACAAGGAACCGAGACCGAGCAGTCCGACGGCTCCTGCGGCTGCACCCCAGACCATGTCCGCTCCGCTGGGAGATCCACCGCCGATGATTGCGATCGCCGAGATTACGAGAAGACCAACCAGGTGCCCGACTCCGAGGACGTGCAAGACGTGGCGTCGCTTGGTGGCGAGGGCCCCGAGGAAGTCTGCCGAACCATAGGAAGTGGCGGCGGCAAGGGCGAAGAGTTCAGACACCCGTCAACCGGAGAGGTGCTCGCGCAGCCAGAGGATGTCCTGCGCCTGATCGGCCGCCTCGCCGGGAGTCTCTACCAACACCGGGGCGCCGGCCTGGCGAACGACGTCGATGATCAGTTCCGGTGGCACCTCGCCCTGGCCAAGATTGGCGTGGCGATCGCGTCGCGAGTCGAAGGGATCGCGCGAATCGTTGCAGTGAATCAAATCGATCCGTCCGGTGGCGGCCAGTACCCGGTCGACGATCCCTTCCAGGTCCTGCCCAGCCGCCCAGGCGTGGCAGGTGTCGAGGCAGAAACCAACGCCGAGGTCGCCGATCGCCTGCCAGAGCCCGGCAATCACATCAATCTCTCGACCAATGGCGTTGTCACCACCGGCCGTGTTCTCGACAAGGATCGGAACCGAGCTCTCCACCGACTCGAGGGCCTTAACCCACCGCTCAAACCCGATATCTATCGGCTCATCCGAGCCTGTGAGGTGGCCTGCATGGACGATGACCCCGCGCGCTCCAATCTCTTCGGCCGCCGCGCAAGTGTCCGCGAGGATCTTCCGGCTGGGAATCCGTACGCGGTTATTCGGTGAGGCGACGTTGATCAGGTATGGCGCGTGAACGTAGATCGGTGTGGCAGATGCCCGGAGGGAATCCGCGTCCTCGCGAGGCAATGGCTTCTTCCAAGACTGCGGGTTGCTCAGAAAGACCTGAACGCAATCAGCGTCGCGGTCAACTGCGGCAGCTAGAGGATCCGACCCACGAACATGAGCACCGATGAGCACATCGGGCACCCTAGCGTTCACCCGAGGACGCCGGACCGGAGTTCATGCAGCGCCGCATCAACCACTTCCGCAGACTGCTGCCAATCGCCGGTGAGCACGACCAGGTTCGCCTCGCCGGACCACCTTGCTCCCCACGGATCGGGAGGCAGACCAACGCGGTCGGTCAGTTCGAGGACGAGTGCCGGCAGCGGTGTGCCTGCATCATCCACAGTCACAGCCGACCATCCAAGGATCGAATCCCACGGTATCTCCACCGGGCGACGGAATGGTCCGCCCAAGGCCCATCTCGTGGTCGCTTCGTTGGCAATGAGGACCGGCCGGGGGAAGAGCAACTCCTTCAAGCCAAAGACAATCAACACCAACCCGACCAGCAAGAAGAGAATCGCCCACAACGTGTCACGAGCTTCGAACGCGTCCGGGGTCCTGTCTTCGTAAACGAGAGCGACCAACCAGTCGATAATCCTGCGCCTTGCCAGGAAGTCAGCGCCGATGACGACGAACGGGACGCCGGCGAGCGAGATCAGCCACATACGAAAGGCCGAACGTCCGACCCGAACCGACGTCATGATCACTCCACTCCAAGATCGCCAGGCGCTACGAGAGCCTGCAGAGTACCGCCTGTTTCGGGCGGAGTTGCTCCGGTTCGCCGCCGCAGGCGATCCTGTCCCTGCTCCTACCACTCACAGCGGTCGCCGTATTCTGGGACTCAGGAGGGATGTCCCCTTCGCCGACCGCAACAGAAACCTGCAGATTATCATCGCTGACGATTCGATGCAGCTTGACTACTTGCCGAAGTGGAGGGCGCATCGTCCGTCAGTCGGGAGCCACTGCAACTCCTGCTGGTCAATCAAACCTCGGCAGAAATCCCTCAAGCCGCCACTCTCCGTGGTCGATAGGTATGACATAACACGAATCCGCCTCCCGTGTTAGCCCGACCATAGCGACCGCCCCGACCCAGGGCGGTCGCTTCAGTTTGGGCAAGCTGTCAGCAATCAGCCATCAGCAGAGTCTGTGCTTGTTGGTTGGCACCTGCTGCGGGCATCGGGCCACGTCACCAATACCGTCCGGGGCTACTTCCCGAAACGGCGTTCTCGGCGGGCGAAATCCCTCAACGACCTCAGGAAATCCACCCGTCTAAAGGCCGGCCAGTAGACGTCGACGAACACGTACTCGGCGTAGGCGCTCTGCCAGAGCAGGAAACCCGATAGGCGGGATTCGCCCGAGGTACGGATGACCAAGTCGGGATCCGGCAAGCCGGCCGTGTAGAGATGGCTCTGGACGGAGTCGATGTCGATTCGTTCAGCGATATCACCGGCGTCGACGCCTTCTGATACCAGTTTGGACACGAGTTCCTGGACGGCATCGACAATCTCCTGCCGGCCACCGTAGCCGACCGCCATAGTGAGACGTCTCGATCCGGTCCCACACCGTTCCTCGAGAGTCTTGGTTGCCTGCACGAGTTCGGGAGGTAGCAGGTCGAGGCTGCCGATGAACCGAATCGCCAGGTCTTGTTCCCTCGCCTGAACCGGTAGTCGGTCGAAGAGATCTATCAACACTTCAAAGTAGGGATCGAGTTCCTCGGCCGGCCGGTGCAGGTTGTGGGTGGAGAGGAGCCACCCCGTTATCGCCGGTACATGCAGCTCATACGACCACCCCAAGAATTCCTCGAACTTGCGCATGCCCACTTTGTAGGCGGCTTTGTAGTCGGGAAGTCCCTCGCTCCGTGCATAGCGGCGGTGACCGTCGAGGATGATCCCGATGTGCTGCGGAACTACACCCGGATCGAGATCACGTTCCAGCCGCTTTTCGTAGAAGCGGTACAACGGTCTGAGAAATCGATCACGACTTGCCATGGCGCGGCATCATCGTACCGGTTGGAACAGAGGCCGTTGCCGCTACGAGCCGAGTCGGCCGGTTGCCGCCAGCTCAGGCCGCAAGTTGCCTTTGGAAGGTCCCCGCCCAACCGACAGCTTCGACATAGCTTTGGCGAACCTGGTCGGCAGACCAACGGAACTTGCGCACGTCGTCCCATCTGGCTTCCTCATAGGCCGTCACCACCGTGAGGGCGGCACCGAGTGAACCGTCGCGTTGAAGAACACCTGCGACGATCCTCTCATCCAAGGGAAGCCCGTGGATGATGTCATCCAAAGGCATGTGCATGATTCGATCGAGTGCAGATAGCACCCCGGCCAGGAAGTAGGTGCTGGTCATGGACTCACCGGCGGCCCTGGCCAACTGCTCACACATCCGGCCCCGGATTACCGCCGTTGTCATCGATTCCGAAGGGACATCATCAATTCCGGCCATGGCGATCAGTGAAACCCAGGAGGCGATCTGTTGGGGCCCGAGCAGGATCACCGCTTCCTTGATCGAGGACACCGCACGGGATAGCCCGTAGTGGGCAGAGTTCAGGAGGCGGAGTAGGCGATATCCAACGGCAGGTTCGTTCTCGACGAGCGCAGCAATGTCGGTCAATGAGGACTCTGGTGCGTAAAGAGCGGTAAGCAGTCTGAGCACGCCCACCCGACTAGGGGACATGCGAACCATTCGAACCGGTGGTTCAGATACGAACGAACCACTGAACCACTCCACGCCCATTCTGCGTGCGATCTGTTGCTGAACCCGGCTGCCGACGCCATCGACCACCGTTGGGATCCCCAGCCGTGTCCAGGCATCAATGCTCATGCGGAGGCACTCCGCATCCCTTTCTGCGGCGTTCACCCGGGACCAGGTCACATTCCTGATCAGGTCGTGCTCTTCGATGGCTGCCCGGTGCTCATCGTGAACGAGAATGGGGATTCCGAGGCTTGCGCACAACCGGATCCCATCTGCAACCTGACCATCAATGGCGAGGTCCGGGCGTAGATCGAAGCCGATTCCGGGAATCTGGGTGAGGTTCGGCGCGGTCAGAAGGGAGGCCGACACGGATACGAACCCAGCGGCATCACTGATCAGCTCTGGGAGTTCGAATCCGGCCAGTCCTTCAACGATCAACCTGATTGCATCGTCGGCGTCGCCCGCCGCCTCAAGCAAGAGGTCATAGCCGACGGTCGAAAGGCTCGCGTCGTAGATCGGCCTTCGGACAATGAACTCGACGGACGGTTCCACTACATCACCGGCCGCTTCTCAATTGGGAGGCGGTCGAATCTGCCCACTCGATTGCGTCGAGATAGGCGCGTGAAACCGCCTCAGGAGCGAACTCCTGGTTCTCGACGCTGGTCCAATCGCCCCGTTCATAGTCCTCGACCGTCTTGAGTATCCGTCCCAGATCACCTTCCCGGCTGAGTAGTGCGCTGGTCGCCTCCTCGTTCAGCGGCACCTTCTCCAGAACCTCTCGCATAGGCTTGTCCAGCAATGCATCGAGTACGGAGAACAACCCGACGGTGAAGGAGCGGCGCTGGTCGACTCCTACCGCAGCCTGACCGAGGAGCTCCGCCATGCGGGCTCGAACCAGGCCGGTCTTCATCAGTTCCGGCGGCTTGTCGCCAATCGAAGCGAGTGCGATGAGCATCACCCATCTGGTGATCTGGTCGAGTCCAAGCAGGACCAGCCCCTGATGAACGGAATCGACCTCTTTCGGTAGTCCGTAGAAGGAGGAGTTGAGAAGCTTCAGCAGGCGGTAGCTCAGGGATACGTCCCGTGAGATCGAGTCGGCGAGGTCATCGAAAGAGGCGTTCTCGTCGTTCAGCTGTGAGAGGAGCTGCATCGTCGAAGCTTTCTGGCCCGACACCTTGCGGCCTTTGATGACCTCAGGTTTGGCGAGAAAGTAGCCCTGGAAGTAGTCGAATCCGAGCCGGTGGAGAACCCAGAACTCGTCGTAAGTCTCCACCTTCTCGGCCAGCAATTCCACGTTCCACTTTGATAGGCGCTCGAAGGCGGACGGCGCAGCGTCGATTCCTATGGCCGCGATGTCGACCTTGACGATGTCGACCAGCGGCAATAGTGCTTCCTGGTGATCGGCGAAGACGAAATCGTCGAGGGCAATGCGGTAGCCGCCCTCGGACAGCTCGGTCAGGACTGCCAGCACCTCGTCATCGAGTTCCACGTCCTCGAGAACCTCGACCACCATCCGGTCGGGTGGGAACGCGAGGGCGAAGCGATCGACCAGGAACTCACGCGACATGTTCACGAAGCCCGTGTTCGGTCCCAGAATCTTCTCTATGTCGATATCGATGAAGGTCCCAACGAGCACCTGCGACGTGGCGGCGCTGGCATTGGTGAACTGGGCGCGGTTATCCGAACCGCTGCGGTAGAGCACCTCGTAGGCGTACAGGCTCCAGTCCCTGTCAAAGATCGGTTGTCGTCCTACGAAAGCATCAACAAGCACGGGTAAACCTCCTGCGAAGTCCCAGTCGGCGGAGTCACACGGAAATTGAGCGCGCTTTGCTGCTATTTCTCAGCTCTCGATTGAGCGGATTGTGCTCGGCCGGTCTCTACGGCAGCCGTGTCGCCTCGCGGCACACAGCCTCGATTTCGTCGATGTCGACCGGTACGGCGGAAGTGAGGTTTTCGTTGCCTCCCGGCGTAACCAACAGGTCGTCCTCGATGCGAATGCCCATACCCCGGAACTCCGGTGGAATCATGTGCTCGACCTTCTCCGCCGCCTCGAGTTCCTCCGCCTCCACCTGCTTGGCCTTGGCCAGGCCAAGCCTCATCCGCCGTTCGGTCCACTCATCGAGGTCATACTCCAGCATGTGAAACGTAGCGACTTCCTGATCGGGGCGGATATAGACGCCGGGCTCCACCGTGAATGTCATGCCGGGTGCGAGTAGCCGGTGGCCATCACCGTCGTGGTAAGTCCCGGCGTCGTGAACGTCCATTCCGAGCCAGTGCCCCGTCCCGTGCATGAAGAATTCTCGATAGTGGTGCATAGCAAGCGAGTCCGGCACGTCGCATGGGAGCAGACCGAGAGCAACCAAGCCCTCCGTTAGGACCTTGGTAGCCGTCTCGTGAATGACCCGCATCGTCGAACCAGGAACTGCCGCGGCAATGCCGGCACGCTCGGCAGCAAGAACGACTTCGTAGACCACCCTCTGGGGTTCGGCAAACACACCGTTCACCGGAAAGGTCCTCGTTATGTCGGCCGAGAAATACCCGTACTCAGCGGCCGCGTCGATCAGAAGCAGATCGCCGTCTTCCATCCGCCGATCGTTCTCCGTGTAATGCAGAACTGTGGCATTCGACCCCGATGCGACTATCGAGGGATATCCATTCCTCAAAGAACCACTCTGCCGGAACGTGTACTCCATGGCCGCCTGAACTTGGTATTCGTAAGCACCGGGAACGGCGAACCGCATCGCCTCCAAGTGGCCTTCCGCGCTGATCCGGGAGGCTTCGCGCAGTAGGTCGATCTCGCCGGCCGACTTTCTCAGTCGCAGTTCGTCGAGAACGGGAGTGGGGTCGCTGATCGTGAACGGCACCCGGTAGCCGAACCGTTCGTGCAGCGAGGGGAGCTTCTGCAGGACTGCCGACATGCGGCCATCGAAGCGCCCACCCCACGAGAAGTAGAGATGGGAGTGACCCAGCAGACGATCCTGCAATGCTGATTCGAGATCATCCAGCGGAAAGGCTTCATCAGCGCCGAACCTCTCTACGGCACCTTCAACGCCGGCCCGATAGCCGTTCCATGTCTCCATCTCGCGGTCCCTCGGCCGTACAAACAAGGTGTATCGATCAGAGTCAATGACCGCGACTGCCTCCGGTTCGGCGAACCCGGTCAGGAAGTAAAAGGCCGAATCCTGTCGGAACTCATGGTCGACGTCATCGTTGCGAGTCTGCTCGAACCCGGCAGGGATCACGGCGACAGCGTCACCTATGGCATCAACGAACTCGCGCCGGCGGTTCTGGTGTAGGTCTGCGGAGGTAGTCATACAATGAGGCTACTGCGTCGCATTGGTGTCGCCAGACGCTCAGAGCGTTCCGTACCAACCCGAGAGGGCATCCGCAATGGCTTCAGGAGAGTCCTCCTGGAGGAAATGCAGGCCGGGAACCGTCACTTCGGTCTGATTCGGCCAGGCCCTGCAGATCTCCCGCTGGCGGCCGATCAGGATCGATCCCGGTTCCGCGTTGATGAACAACTTCGGAACCACCGAAGTCGCCAACCATTGGGAGTAGGCCTCCACTACTGAATGCACATCAGCAGGTTCGCCATCGAACGGGATTTGCCGGGGCCATGTGAGGGTCGGTCGGCGTGCTTCCCCAGCCTCCAGGAACGGGCGCCGGTACTCAGCCATTTCCTCGTCGGTCAGGTCTCGAAGGATGGAACCCGGCAGTATCCGCTCGACGAACACGTTCTTCGTCAACACTATCTCTTCACCGGCTTCTGAGCGCATGGCACGGAATATCTTCGTGGCGTCCGCCGGCCAGTCTTCCCAGGACACCGGTGCAACGATGCCCTCCATGTAGGCGATTCCCTTCACCGACTCGCGATGGCGATTGGCCCAGTCGAACCCAAGGCCCGACCCCCAATCGTGAACAACGAGGGTTACGTTGTCGGTCACCCCCAACTCGATGAGCAATGAGTCGAGGTACATCCGGTGATCGAAGAAGGTGTATGCGTTCGGTCCTCCCGGGTAGAGCTTGGCGCTGTCCCCCATGCCGAGGAGATCAGGAGCAATCACCCGTCCCTGCTTCTCGAGACGAGGCATGATATTCCGCCAGAGATAAGAAGAGGTCGGGTTGCCATGCAGGAACACGATCGGGTCTCCCTTACCCGCTTCCACGTAGGCCATGCGCATGCCGAGGACGTTTTCGTACTTCTTCTTCCACTTCATTGAATTCTCCTTCGCAGTGACCCTGAACATAGCCGTCTGGGGTAGCTCCGGGAGTGGGCGAACCCCGGTGATTTGGAGTTCCGCCCATATACTCTTCCGACCGTGGTGACCTCATCGAGCTGACTCCACAACTCGTGCTGAACATGTGGGCTGCCGGCATCGCCGGTGGCGCGGTTGCGATCGCCATCTGGCGCATCGTCGGCAGAGGTTTCCACCTGCTGGTGGCGGGTTCTTCCGCGTTGATAGGGATAGGAGCCCTGGTGTTCGACGGGCAGCCGACTACCTTCGCCGGACTCGCATTCCTTGCGCAGGCAGTATTCCTCGCGAAACGGCCGAAGTGGATGGCAGCAGCATTCGGAGCCGCAACCGCTTGCTTCCTGATGTCGGCCGCGTCGAGCGGTGGAGTCCTGCTGGCAATCAGCGGAACGGTGACTCTGGGAGCAGTAACCGACGAGATGCTGCTCGGCCATTGGTACCTCGTTGATCCCCGCCTCCCGCGCTGGGCTCTCAAATGGCTGGACGCTGTCGCTGCAGTCGGACTGATGGCCGACGCCACCCTGCTCATCTTCAACGGAGGACTGACCTGGGAGGCAGACGCCTTTGTCGTCGGCTGGGCCTTTGTCGCCCTCGGTGTGATGAGTTTGCTGTTGATCGTCGCTGTTTGGTTCGCGCTGAAGGAACCCGGCTACAACGGCGTGATGGCGGCCACCGGACTCTCCTACCTTGCGGTTCTAACCGTGATCGGCTCGACGATCAGCGGTCGATCGCTTCTCGGTGACGGATCTTCTCTCCTTTCCGGATAGGATCTCCGGCAGTGGATATCTATACCAAGAAAGGCGACGACGGGACCACCGGTCTGTTCTATGGCGGTCGAGTCCGGAAGGACGATCCTGCCCCGGAGGCATATGGATCGGTGGACGAAGCAGTTGCAGTATTGGCTACAGCTCGTGCAGTCGCCGATGACGACCTTGCCGGAGTTCTGTTGCAGGTTCAGCGCGAATTGTTTGTCGTGGCGGCAGAGTTGGCGACGGCGCCCGAGAACCGGCACAAACTCGAACCGGGGGTTAGCCGGGTGACCGAAGAGATGGTTCTCCGTCTCGAAACGAGGATTGATGAGATTGTCGCCGACATCGGTCAGCCGACCGAATTCATCGTCCCCGGAGACAACCCTCTCTCGGCGGCCCTGGACCATGCGCGGACGGTGGTGAGACGAGCGGAGCGCCGTTGTCTGACTTATGCCCGGTCGGGCGGTTTGGAGGACAGCGAAGTCATCCGATATCTAAATCGGCTGGCCGACTACGTGTACACCTTGGTGCGCGCCACAGAGTCCGAATGGAAACCTTCAAGAACCGAATAGGAGTAGCGATGGTCGAGTTCACAGCAGGAGCCAGCCTCGAGGGGGCCACAGGCAAGGTCCTCGGTGTTCCGGTATTCGCCGAACGCAACTGGGGCCCTGGAGCCGACGTGGCGGCCGGCGCGGTCGGAGATCGTCTGGAGGCCCAACTCGATCTCGTGGACTTCACCGGCAAGCTGGGTCAGGTCGCCGTCGTTCCGAGCGAAGGGCCGTTCGAGTCGTATGCGTTCATCGGCCTCGGCGAAGAAGCCGACTCCGAAACTGTACGCCAGGCTGCCGGTTGGTTCGCCAGGGCGGTGAGCAGGATCGATTCCGTTGCCACCACCCTCCACCAGGTCGACGTTGACGGAGCCGCCCAAGCGGTGGCGGAGGGTTTCGAGTTGGCCCTGTATCGCTTCGACAAGTACAGGTCCGAAGGAAAGCCGTCGAGCGTCGAATCGGTGACCTTCGTCGGGGGAGACACTGCTTCCGCCGGGTCCGACGCCGACGCCGCCGGACCGGGAGTTCGCGGGGCGATGCTCACCCGCGACCTGATCAACGAACCTGCCAACAACAAGTCTCCCGAGGCGCTGACCGCCGTAGCGGCAGGAGTGGCAGAGGAACAAGCGCTACGTATCCGAGTGTATGAACCGGAGGAGTTCGCTGAGGAGCGGTTCGGCGCGCTCGCCGGGGTCGCGGCCGGGGCCACCAATCCCGCCCGTATGGTCGAACTCTGGTACGAACCGGAAGATGCCAAGACCTTCATCGCGCTAGTTGGGAAGGGCATCGTTTTCGATTCGGGCGGTCTGTCGCTCAAGACGGCAGTGTTCATGGAGGACATGAAGACCGACATGTCCGGAGCGGCCGTCGTCTTTGGAGCGATACAGGCGATCGCCGAAGCCCGCCTCCCGATCAAGGTGATGGGCGTGACTCCCATCACCGAGAACATGCCGGGAGGGAACGCCACCCGCCCCGGGGATGTTCTCGTCCCCCGCAACGGAACGTCGATCGAAGTACTCAATACAGACGCCGAAGGACGGTTGGTGCTGGCCGACGGACTATCGCTGGCCACCGAACAAAACCCGGACATGATCATCGACGTCGCCACTCTCACCGGAGCCTGTGCGATAGCACTCGGAGACAAGATCGGTGGCCTCTGGTCAAACGATCAGGATACCGCTGAGAAGGTCCTGAAGGCTTCTGCACGCACCGGTGAGCGGTTCTGGCAGATGCCTCTACCGGCCGACTATCGCAAGGACATGGATTCCGACATCGCCGACCTGAAGAACATATCAGGCAAGCGTTACGGTGGAGCCATTCATGCAGCGTTGTTCCTGGAGGAGTACGTGGGTGAAAGCAACTGGGTTCACCTTGACATCGCCGGTCCTGCCCGTTGGAAAGAGGAGGAGCACTACTACCGCAAGGGCGGCAGCGGTTTCGGCGTCAGAACCCTGCTCGCCCTCGCCGAGGACCTCGTTCTTGCGTGAGGTGCTCCCGCCTCGCGGGACAGATTGGCGCACGAATAGGGTCTAGGAGAGAAGGGCGCGAAGCTTCTCGATCTGAAGGTGGACGCTCTCAGTGCTTCCGCCGCCCGGGGTCTGGCGACGCCGTACAGAATCAGCCGGATCGACTCTTTCGAGGTCGGCGGCCTGGAATGCACCGTCCGTTGCCAGCAAGTCGTCGACCGTGGCTTCGTTGAGCGTTCGGCCATCGTCAATCAGACGGGCAACCAGCAACCCGACCGCCTGATGCGCCTGCCGGAAGGGAGTACCTCTTTCGACCAGTGCCTCTGCCAGATCCAGTGCAGTGACCCAGGGAGATGGCTGCGGGGGGTGGAACTCGGCCGAACTCAGAAGGGCACCCATAGCCTCCAGTGTCGCGGCCAGCGTGTCGTCGGCCCGGAATACGTGCTCCTTGTCCTCCTGTAGATCACGGTTGTAGGCCAGCGGCAATCCCTTCTGCAGTGCCAGCAATGCGGTGAGGTCTCCGATTGTCCCGGCAGCTTTGCCTCGCGCCAGTTCGGCGATGTCGGGATTCTTCTTCTGGGGCAAGGCCGACGAGCCGGTGGTGAGTCGATCAGAGAACGTGACCCAGTTGAACTCTTGCGAGGCCCACAGGATCATCTCTTCGGCGAGTCGGGACGCATGGACCATCGCCTGCGCGCACACCCAGGCGAACTCGGCCACCAGATCACGGGAGGCAACTGCGTCCATCGAATTGTCAAAGGTCTCCGACATGCCGAGAACCCGCGCAGTAGCGGCAGGATCCAGGGGAAGGCTCGAACCGCCGGATGCTCCGGCGCCGAGGGGCGAGGACCCGAGACGCTTCGTCAGGTCGGAGAATCTCTCGCGATCCCGAACCGCCATCCATGCATAGGCCAGCAAATGGTGGCCAAACGGAATCGACTGCGCTTGCTGCAGGTGCGTGTAGGAGGCAACGACGGAGTCGGCTTGGTCGGCCGCCAGGTCGGCTACCAGCAACGCAAAGGATCGCAGCTGCTCTCCTCTGTCTTGCGCCGACCGACGTAGATAGAGCCGGAGGTCGAGAGCAACCTGGTCGTTGCGCGACCTGCCGGTATGGAGTTTGCGGCCTACGTCACCGATTAGCTCAATGAGGCGTCTCTCCACCGCAGAGTGAACATCCTCGTCTTCTTCGTGAAACTCGAACGTTCCTGCCTGGGCTTCGGTGAGTACCGCTCGAAGGCCGTCCGACAGGATTTCGCTCTCTTGGGGCGACAGAATCCCCGTCGATCCGAGCATGTGGACGTGGGCGATCGAGCCTTCGATATCCACCTCGAGGAGGCGCCGGTCTGTCTGTGCGGCCGTATACACCCACAACACATCATCCGGTGGCTCGTCAAAGCGCCCGCCCCAGAGCGTCATGCCGGCCGTCCGTGACATGCAGGACTCTGGAGGTTCACTCTCCTGCCCCCAGCCGCTCCTCAGCCAGCTTTCGCAAACGCAATGCGTTGAGGCGGATGAAACCGGAGGCGTCGGCCTGGTCATAAACCGAGTCCTCCTCGAAGGTCACTGTCGCATGGTCGTAGAGTTCGTAGTGATCGGACCGTCTTCCTTCTACGTAGACACCGCCCTTGTAGAGCTTGAGTCGGGCATCACCCGAGACTCTCTCCTGGATCTGGTCCATGAACGCCTGCAACGCCTCTCGTTCAGGCGCGAACCAGAATCCGTTGTAGACCATTTCTGCGTACCTGGGCACGAGCTCGTCGCGCAGGTGAGCGACCTCCCGGTCGAGCGTTATCGACTCGACCGCCTTATGAGCATGGTGCAGCACCGTTCCGCCGGGAGTCTCGTAGACCCCACGGCTCTTCATACCAACGAACCGGTTCTCCAGAATATCCACCCGACCGACCCCGTGAGCGCCGCCCACTGTGTTCAGGTGCGCCAGTAGATCGACAGGAGACATCTCCTTGCCGTCGACGGCGACCGGATTCCCTTTCTCGTACGAGACTGTGACTATCTGCTCCTCATCCGGTGCCTCCCGGGGATCCACAGTGGTTCGGAACATCTCTCTAGGTGGCGCGGTCCAAGGGTCCTCGAGCACGCCGCCCTCGTATGAAACGTGAAGGATGTTGGCGTCCATCGAGTAGGGCTTCTCCGGAGTTACCGGAATGGGGATGTCGTGCTGTTCGGCATAGGCAACGAGGTCGGCACGACCTTTGAGGTTCCACTCTCGCCAAGGAGCGATGACTTCGATGTCGGGTTCAAGGGCGTATGCCGAGAGTTCGAAACGTACTTGATCGTTTCCCTTTCCGGTCGCTCCGTGGGAAATGGCGTCGGCTCCATACCTACGCGCCGCTTCAATCATCCCTTTGCTGATGACAGGGCGTGCAAGTGAAGTCCCGAGTAGGTAATACCACTCGTACACAGCATTGGCCCGGAGTGCTGGAAAGACGAAATCCTCCACGAACTCAGCTGTCAGGTCTTCAGCGATTGCGTCCACGGCGCCGGTCCGAATTGCCTTCAGTCTTGCTTCCTCGACCTCTTCTCCTTGGCCAACATCGGCTGTGTAGGCGATGACTTCCGCGTCGTACTCCTCGATGAGCCATTTGAGGATGATCGACGTGTCGAGGCCGCCGCTGTATGCAAGAACCACTTTCATTGACCTGCTCCGAGCTGTTCTAGTTGCTTCGCGATTCTCCAGCCGCCCTTGGCTTCTGCAGCGACAACCAGCAGGGTGTCGTCTCCGGCGACGGTCCCCAGCACACCATCAATCCCGACTCGATCCACCGCTCCGGCCACGACCTGGGCTGCTCCCGGAGGGGTGCTCACTACGACCAGGTTGCCGGTGGGAACGATGGTCTCGGCAAACTCCGCCAGCAATCGACGGAGAGCCTGGATGCTTGTTCCTTCGTCTCCATCGGCGCTACCGGCACGAACCGAATAGACAGATCGCCCGGAAGCACTACGGACCTTGACCGCTCCAATCTCTCTCAGATCACGGGAAACGGTTGCCTGGGTCACGTCAAATCCGGCGTCCGCTAACCCGGCCACGAGTTCAGACTGGCTACCTACCTTTTGCAGGCCAATGATTCGACGGATCGCCCGTCGACGAGCAGCAGTGTTTGGCATGGCGGGAATATACAAGTGCCTGTATATCTATGCAACCTAGATGAGTCGATGTCCTCCGTCGACGGCCAGCACGTCCCCGGTTACGAACGTCGAGCGGGCGAGATAGAGACAGGCCTCTGCAACGTCGTCGGGCATTGCCTCGCTGCGCATCGGAGTGATCTTTTTCACCATCTCCCTTATCTCAGTCCAATCCCTGGTCCAGGGAGTATCCACGAGACCGGGGGCGACGGCATTCACCCTGACCTCCGGCCCAAGCACACGGGCCAGCAGTCGGGTCATGTGATTCAGACCGGCCTTAGACACCGCGTAGGGCACCGAAGACCCGACGGGGCGAAGGCCTGCCAGTGAGGTTACGTTGATGACCGACCCGTTGTCGGACTGTCTCAAGTATGGAACCGCCGCCCGGGTCACGTGCCATGTGCCGAGAAGGTTGACGCCGAGAATCTCTAGCCAGATCTCGTCGGTGACGGCGTCGAGGTCGTCGTGAGAAATCACCTGGGTCCGGCCGGCGTTGTTTACCACGATATCCAATCGGCCGAAGGCAGAAACAACTTCTTCGACCATCGCTCGAGCGGCCTCGTCGTCGGCGATATCTGCCCGGCAGTAGATTCCGCCGAGCCGTGCCGCGACGTTTTCGCCCGCCTCGACACTGCTAACGGAGTTGATTGCCACGCGAGCGCCTTTCTCGGCGAATCGTGTGGCCACCTGCTCACCAATCCCGCTCGAGCCTCCCGTCACCAGAATCGACTTCCCGGCGAACTCCACATTGCCTCCTCTGTGCACCTGAATCGAGATTAGGCCCGGTAGAGCCAGCGGAACCTATATGGTGACCACAAACTCGAGAGGATCGATATGGGAGAGAAGGGCGCCCGGCTGACCGGAACTGCGGTCGAGGTAGCGGAGCAATTCGTGGACGAGCTTCCGGCCATAGCTGATCTGTCGTCGAGGAAGATGTTCGGCGGGGTGGGTGTATTCGCAGACGGGAAGATGTTTGCGATCATCGACTCCGGCGGTTGTCTCTTCCTACGAGCAGACGAAACGACCTCCGGGGACTTCGAAGCCGGTGGTGGGCACAAACACGGTCGGATGCCCTACTGGTCGGTTCCAAACACAGTTCTATCGAAACCTGACGAACTACCCAGGTGGGCAGCCCGTGCAGTGGAAGTAGCGAAGAACCACTGACAAAACTCCGTCATTCGTCTAGAGGGAGGCGAGGGCGCGGGCGAACCGGGTGACGGCCTCCCGGGTTTCGGACTCGGTGATCGTGAGCGGCGGTGCAAACCGCACCGCGTCCGGCCGCACGTTGTTGACGATCAGACCCTCGTCGAGGGCAGCGAGTACCAGGTCGGCAGCGACCGGCTCATTCAGGACCGCCGCCAGCAGGAGGCCTCTCCCCCTGACTTCTCGCACTCCGGGCAACTGTTCCAATGTAGAGCGGAACTGTTGCTCGCGATCGGTGACGTTTGCTAGGACGCCGTCTTCCTCGATGATCGCCAACGTTGCCAGTGCCGCCGCACACACCGCCGGGCCGCCGCCGAAGGTCGTGGCGTGATCCCCGGGACGGAACGCTGCGGCCACTTCATCCGCTGCCAGGCAGGCGCCGATCGGTAACCCGTTCGCCAACGCCTTCGCAGTCGTTGCGATATCGGGTACAAAGCCGAGTTGCTGCCAGGAAAACCAGGTCCCGGTCCGCCCCACTCCGGCTTGCACGTCATCGACTATCAGCAAGATCTCGTTGTCATTGCAGAGCGCCCGGAGGTCCTGCAGATATCCCTCACTCAGGGGAAGGACGCCTCCTTCTCCCTGGGTCGTCTCAATCATCACCGCTGCGATTCCTGGATGCAGTGCCGATCGGACCGCTTCGAGGTCGTCAGGAGGCACCTGTACGAATCCTCGGGGAAGCGGTTGGAACGCTGCCTGTTTCTGAGGCTGCCCGGTGGCAGCGAGGGTGGCAAGGGTCCTACCGTGGAAGGACCCGTCCAGAGAGATGATCTCGTGGCATTCTGGCCCGCGCTTCTCCACGCCCCAACGGCGGGCGAGCTTGATCGCGGCTTCGTTGGCAGTTGCTCCGTCATTGCAGAAAAAGGCCCGATCAAGCCCTGATAGGTTCGTCAACCGTTCGGCAAGTTCCACCTGGGGAGCGGTGTAGAACAGATTGGAGACGTGTACCAGCTTCAACATCTGTTCCGCTACGGCGGCAGCCACACGGGGATTGGCGTGGCCGACGGACGTCACTGCAATCCCACTCAGACAGTCGAGATATGCAGTCCCGAGACCGTCGTACAGCCAGCTACCGTCGCCGCGCACGAACTCCACCGGCAACCGTCGATACGTTTGGATGAGATAAGCGCCCTCCCTGGCGACCAGGTTGGTCACGGCATCACCATGGTGCCGATCCCGCCGGGGGTGAAAACTTCCAGCAGGAGCGCGTGCTGTACCCGGCCATCGAGGATGTGGACCCGGTGGACCCCGCTCTCCATCGCTGAGATACACGAGTCGAGCTTCGGCAGCATCCCTTTGGAGACCGAACCCGACGCGACCAGATCACGCAATCCCTGCACCGTCACCCGCTGTATCAATGAATCGCTATCGCCCAGGTCGCTGTAGAGGCCTTCAACGTCCGTCAAATAGACGAGCTTCTCAGCTTCGAGAGCCTCCGCCAGGGCACCGGCGGCGGTGTCCGCGTTGAGGTTGTAGACGTTCCCGTCCTCGCCAAGGGCGAGGGGCGCTATCACCGGGACGACGCCCTCCGCCAACATCCGAGAGATCAAATCGGGATTGACGTTCGTTATCTCGCCGACGAACCCCAGTTTTGGATCCCGTGGCAACGCAACAAAGAGGCTCCCATCAATACCCGTCACGCCGGCTGCCAGGGCTCCGTGCGATCCCAAAAGGCGCACGATGTCTGGATTGATCTCCCCCGCCAGCGTGGTCTGAACAACCCTGATCGTCTCAGCATCTGTGACCCGCAGTCCATCTACCCACTGCGGTTCCACACCGGCCTGACCCATGGCTCGAGTGATGTGTGGACCACCACCGTGAACGATCACCGGACGAAGACCAACGAGCGCAAGGAGGGCGACGTCTCCTGCGAAAGTGTGCCTCAGGGTCTCGTCGGCCATGGCCGAACCCCCGTACTTGATCACGAACGTCTTGCCCTTGAACTCCTGGATATACGGCATCGCCTCCATCAGGATCTTTGCGTTGCCCATCGTCCTGGCAATACGACTCTTGGAAGGATCCGGTGGCGTTCTCGTCATGAGCGTTCTCCGTTGAATCGGACATATTCGGGTGTGAGGTCCGTTGTGAGGATCCTCGCACGTCCGGGACCCGCTCCCACGATCACCTGTAGCTCAAAGTCCCCTTTGAGTCGTTCCAGCAGCGAAACCTCGTCAAACGGAACGCCGACCCCTCCGGCGGCCACCAGCTCTCCCTCGTACGAAATAGAGATGGCAGAGGCCTCGATGGGAACAGGACCCACTCCCAGCGCTCCGAAGATCCTCCCCCAATTCGGATCCCCTCCGTAGAAGGACGCCCTCACCAGACCGGAGTCTGTGAGCGCCTTGCCTATCGCGCGCGCTTCGGCATCGTTCGACGCGCCTCCGACCTCTACCGTCACAACCCGCGTGGCGCCTTCGGCATCCGCTGCGATCTGGTGAGCGAGGTCCGCGCACACGTCAGTCAACGCAAGGCGGAAAGAGTCCAGATCGGCGGAAACGCCGGAATCGCCGGAGGCCAAGATCAGCACCGAGTCATTGGTCGATTGACAGCCGTCGATGTTCAATGAGTTGAAGCTCCGGTCGACCGACTCCACCAGGGCCACCTGGAGGACCTCCGAGGTAACGATGGCGTCGGTAGTGATCAAGGCAAGCATCGTGGCCATGTCGGGTCGAATCATGCCGGCCCCCTTGGCCATACCGCCGATCGAGTACCCCTCTTGAAGCACAGCCGCCTCTTTCGATACCGAGTCGGTCGTCATGATCGCTCTGGCTGCCGCGGTCCCCGCCGCAGGAGTGTCGTTCAAGTCGGTGGGTAGGCCATTCACCAGACTGTCGACCGGAAGGCGTGGCCCGATCGTTCCAGTCGAGCAAACAAGAACATCGTCGGGGGTGCATCCGTACGTGGCAGCCGCCGCGCGAGCGGTCTCGATGGCGTCGGCCAAACCTTGATTGCCGGTGCCGGCATTAGCGCAACCAGAGTTGAGTACAACGAGTCGGGCGACTCCGTTGCTCAGGTGTCCCTTCGAAACCGCCACTGGAGGAGCCGCCGTTGTGGAGGTAGTGAACACGCCGGCGGCCGCCACCGACCGGGATGCAGTCACGACGGCCAGATCGAGGGCTCCATCGGCTTTGATCCCGCAGGCGGTCCCGGC
>JBLYYS010000098.1:0-6447 GCA_048550235.1 Acidimicrobiia bacterium
CGATCTTGCTATAGGTCGTGCCGCCGACATAGTCGATCCGGAGTCCCTGGCGTCGCATGCGCTAATGGCAGCGAACATCCGCAGCAGGATGGGGTTCGCCGGCCGGTCGGTCGTGGTGGCGCTGGTCGGAGGGACCGGATCGGGCAAATCGAGCATTCTCAATGCCTTGGCCGGTGAACGGGTTGCCCAGACCGGGGTTCGGCGTCCGACGACCGAACAACCCCTGGCATGGATTCCGGCCAATCCGGAGCCTGGTTTGATTCGGTTGCTGGATGAGTTGGGCATCGACGATAGAGTCGGCCACGAGTCGTTCGGCGACATAGCGCTCCTCGATCTACCCGATACCGATAGCGTCGTGGGTTCACACCGGGCGATGGTGGAGTTCCTATTGCCGAGAGTCGACGCAGTGGCGTGGGTACTCGATCCTGAGAAGTACAACGATCGGCTCATCCATCATGATTTCTTGCAGCCGCTGGCGGCCTACTCCTCTCAGTTCCTCTTTGTGTTGAATCAGGTGGATCGGTTGACCCCGACCGAGGAGGCCGAGGTGATTGATGATCTCCGCCGCGTGCTGGCTGCAGACGGTATCGCCGAGCCGCAGTTGATCGCAGTTGCGGCCGACCCGACGAACGGGCCTCCGCTAGGTATCGCTCGGTTGAGTCGCGACTTGAGAGCTCGATTCGATGCCAAACAGCTAGTGATGATGAAGGTCATCGCTGATCTTCGCCAGGTTCGCACCGGGATAGCGGAGGCTACGGGAGTCGGTTCCGGTGAGGGCACGTCGTACGACGATCGATGGACGGCCGTAGCAGAATCTGCGGCCGCCACTATTGCCGACTCGGTGCTGGTCCATGCCGGGTCTGCCGAGGAGGTCGGTCGCAGAAAAGCCCTAGCGACGGGAGGCGGTCCGGTGGGGGCGGCAGTCGGCTGGTTTCGGTCGTCCCGGTTCTCGAGGACGGTCGGGGCTTCTGATCCGACTGAAGATGTGCATCTCGATCCCGGCGGACACCTGACCAGGGCAGGTTCCGCGGTGACCGAACTCGTGTCGGACCTGTCTTTCGAGACTGGTGGATCATTTGGTCGGCTCCTGCGATCGCAGGTTGAGGCGGAAACGGTAGACACTGAGTTGGCTCGTGTCGTGGAGGCGGCATCACTCGAAGCCGGTGAGTTCGAGGTATCTGAGTCGTCGCGTTGGTGGCGCGCCGCCGCCGTGGTTCAGTGGATTGTTTCCCTGGCCTTTCTCGCCGGAACGCTCTGGATTTGGGCCGACCCGTCGAGTCTGAAACCGGGCGAGGACATCCGACCCTTGAGCCTGATCGTCGGCTCCGTCGTGATCGGCCTGGCCGTCCGGATGCTCGTCGTCGATAGCGGACGCCGGGCGGGGGAGCGAGCGTTGAGTGATTACAGGAACCGGCTATGTGAGGCGGTCAGGCTTGGTATGGACAGGCGAATCGGCAGCCCGATCAGAGACCTGATGAGGTCGCGGGCGGAGGTGGCGGGGGCGCTCGCCGAACTCGGACTAGCGACGGCCACCCTGGAGAATGACCTGGTCACGGCGGGTGACTAGCCAGGGATTCCCGTAGCTAGACTCGCCTGACCCTGATGTGGAGGCGGTGTGACGGAATGGCGGGATTGGCCCTCGTGGCGTCGTATCGTTGCCGCTGCCCACGATCAGGTGGGCAGTGCTGCGACCGTCGGCGCCGACGCAGCTAGAGCTGTCGGCGAGCTGCTAGAGACCGCCATCGACGTCGCGCAAGGTGCGTTTCCGGCCGCGGTCTTCGATGCGGTTGACCTGCTTTCGGCGAACCAGCAAGCGATGGCTCCGATCCTGAACCTTCGCAACGAGGTCTACCTTCACGCTGAGAATGGTCCAGAGGCCGTAATGGCGGCGGTATCCAACCTCGAACGGCGAATGCGAGAGAGTTGGCGGGGTATCGCGGTCACGGGTGTTTCGGTCATCCCGGCCGGGGGAACCGTCTTGATCCATTCGGCGTCGAGCACAGTGCGTACCGTTCTCGAGGTCGCGCGCGATCAGGTCGACTTCACGGTGGTCTGCACGAGAGCGATGCCGATCGGCGAAGGTATCGAAATGGCCGCCGAGCTGAGGGCAGGTGGGTTCGAAGTGGAACTCATCGATGACGATGTGGCGATCGAGGTCTTGCCTGGTGCTGATGTGGTGCTGGCCGGAGCCGACGCCATAGGCCCGATACAAGTGATCAACAAGGTCGGTACCGCCGTGCTCGCCGGAGCTGCGAAAGCCACCGGCATCCCCTTCTATTTGATAGCCGCCACCGACAAGATTCTGCCGGCGGTTTTGTTTCAGGCGGCACTCCAGCGTCGCGGGAGAGAGGACCTGAGCGAGGCGATTTCTCTGGACGTGTTCACCGGTGTGATCACAGAGAACGGTGTCATGAACGGGGACGCCGTAGCTGAATACTCGCAATCTCTGGCGGTCGCCAGGGATCTAACCTCCGAGGCTCAGACCTAGCCGTCTTGGTGGGCGGAACCAGGATTCGGAACGACGACTTTGAGGGCGTCCGGCGCAGAACTGATCGTGATCGCTCCGGCCCGGCCTAGAAGCTCACCATCCGCTTGAATTGCCTCTTCCGGTTCGGCCAAAACGGTGATCTCTTCGACGTTCTGCCAGACGTGAACACCTTTCACCTTGTTCAACTCTCCGTCCCGGATCGCCCTCAAGAGGATTGACGGGGCACGTCGCAACGGAAGCCGCTCAAAAGTGATCACGGTCAAGCCATGTTCTACGCGGGCACCGAGGGGGACCTTGCCGAAATACGTATAGCGGGAGTGGACCTGGGCTAGAACCGTGACCGCATCGAGGTGTCGCTCTCCATCTGAAACCCTCAACTGAGGTTTCCTGGAGCGATAGTCCTTGAGAAGGGACTTGACTGCACTTCGGGCATAGTGGACGGACCCGAACCAGTATTTCCGATACGGTTGGGCATCGGATAGTTCCACCACGCTGGCGTCGTATCCGACACCCGCGCCAAATGTGGCATAGGAGACCGCCGGCGGATCACCAATCTGAAGACGCGCCAAAGGTGCGGTGATCGTGTGCGGTTCCCCGATGAGCAAATCTGCTGCCTTGCGGGGACGGTTGGGGATGCCGATCAGCCTGGCCAGCACGTTGGTCGTGCCGGCCGGAATGATGCCCAACGCGGTGTCGGAGCCGGCCAATCCGTTGGCGACGTGATGAACCACGCCGTCGCCTCCGAAGGCCACAACGACATCGAACGCTTCGGCGGCCGCGGCTTCTGCCGCCCGTCTGGCTGCATCCGGACTGACGGGCCAGGCGGGTTCGATCCGGTATGAATCGGCCAAGAGGGCCGTGATCGTTCTGAACATCCCACCTGTGAAGCCGGAAGCAGCGGGGTTGGCAATCAAGAGCAAACGTCTCACAGCACGAGCGTACTCCGGCGACCCCTGATAGCCAGTTATGATGTCCGGCGCATGGCCACGAGACCAGCCACAGTTCGTGATTCCGGGGCCGGTTGCCTTCTAGGCCTCGCTGCCGGCGACCAGGGTTCCGGCGCCGCCTATGGGCACCACACGCAGATGGCAATGGTCGTGGCGTACGAGTTGCTACGCCATGGAGAGATCGCTCAGACACGGTTTCGGCAGGCTTTGAGCCGGTTGACCGGCGGGCGGTCGGGAAGATCCAGGGTGCGTGGGGCGCCGCTCTGGTTGCCTGGATACCTGGAGCGGGAGAAACGCGCAGGCCTGGGCGCCGGACCACACGGCGGGATCGACGTCGCCACCCGTGCCATTCCGATCGGGGTCTGGCACCGCAACGATCCGGCGAAGTTGGCCGCGGATTCGATACGGGCGGCGAGTTCGACACACTCGGACCGTGAATCGGCGGTAGCGGCCGCGACGCTAGCCGGAGCGATAGCCGGTATTTCGCACGGCCAGCACGGCAGGGACCTGGTTTCCGGGGCCCTTGAAGTCGGCCGGATGGCCGCTGCCCGCCTCGAATCCGATGAGTCTTTCGAAGGGGATCCAACTCTGCTCCTGAATCGCCTTGACTCTCTGCTGCCGCTGGTCGGCGCAGACCCGGCAACGATCATCCGCGAGGCGAAGGCCGAACGAGATTCGCTGTCGGCCATCCTGGCGGCAGTGATGATTGGTGCCCCATTGACCCGAGAACCCTTCGAGGCGATCGCGGCGGTTGCCTCTGAACACAGACGCGATATCGATGCCGTCGTCTCGGCAATGGTTGGAGCAAGGGTCGGCCTGATCAGTTGGCCCTCGTCGATTGCCAACGACACCTGGTTTGCCGAGGTGGGTCGTCGTCTGGCGGCAGGCGTGGTGGCGGTCGATGACCTTCCTGATCTTTTTGAGGTCGAGGATCGACTCTCCCACGGTCCACCCGGCGGATTCCGATAGGGGCGAGTGCCGGCCGACGAACAGTTCAGCCGTGCGGCGACGAATCCAAGTCGATCCGATGCAGGACGATCCGTGCAACCACGATGAAGCCGATCAAGACCCCAACGGCCACCGAACGGCCGAGCTCGAGTCGATTCACGATCACACCCCACGTGATGGGTCCGAGCACAGTCGCGAAGCGGCCGACCATGCCGTAGAGCCCGTAGAACTCACCGATCGATTCCGGAGGTGACAGCCGGACCATGTACACGCGGTCGGCCGCCCAGGTGGCGCCGAGGGCGATCCCCCCGATGACGCCGAGCGACCACCCCAACTGCGGCAGGTCGAGTTCGGCAGCAAGGATGCCGAGGCCCATTCCGATTATCCAGAGGTAGAGCGCGGTATGGAGAACGCGCTGAGGTCCGAGCCGATCGACGAGGCGTCCACCGCCGAAACCTCCGATCATCGCTCCCACGATGGCTCCCGCCAGCAGAACCTCCATCTCCTCTCGAGTGAACCCGATTTCCTCCACCACGAACACGGCGAGGAATCCACCGATCATTGTGTTGATTGCGTCTGAGTAGAAGAAGCGTCCCACGAGAAATCGCGTCAGTCCTGGGTACTGGCTTGCGCGCTTCCACGAGATGAGCAACTGGCGGAAACCATCTCGCCAGGATGGCGCCCGTTGTGTGGGGCGAGACCGGGGGCGCTCCCGGACGAAGATGAAGGTAGGAATCGAGAAGACCAGGAATGCCAGGGCCAGGCTGCGGAAGAGCGCCGGGTACCCGAGATCCAGGCCATCAAGGACGGTCCGCCCGATTATCACAGCGACGAACGAACCGAAGTACCCGACTCCGATTCCGATTCCCGAGATCCGGCCTCGGTTTTCCGGCGTGGAGACATCAGGCAGGATCGCGTCGTACACCACCGACCCCAGGTTGAAGCCGATCAAGGCCATCCCGTACACCGCCAGAGACCATCCCACCGGGAGCGTTGTGAGCAGCGCAGTAGCAGTCACGGCCACCACCGTCGTTGCTGCCAGATAGGGAATGCGACGGGGGGCCTGATCCGTCTTGGCTCCTATCCAGGGGTTTGCCAGGATGACGACCACCATGGCGGCCGCGATCGTATAGGAGAGAGCTTCGTCCGGCATGCCTTCGACATCCGTTACCCACGTGGCGAAATACAAGCCCTGAACCCCGAGGGCAAAGATCGTGTTGGCGAGGTCGTAGGTGGCCCAGGCGGCAACGCTCGATCGGCGCGGCTTCCAGGATCCGGGGGCGGAGGTCAGAATGTCACCGCAACCGCTAGGAGTTCGTCTCTTCCGAGAACTCCACCTGCAGCTTGCATCGCCCTTCCTGCCTCCGACAATGGGAACTCGTGGGAGACGATCTGGTCGATCCGGTCATCCGTTGCCAGGTGCCGCGTTGCCCAGTGGTATCCCGCAGAACTCGCTCCAAACGCTCCGCGCACCGTAAGTTCCTTCACAACAACGATGTCTGAGAAGAGCTGGTGGATGGCGTTCGTTCCCTTGGTTGACGCCAGCACGACCCTCCCGCCCGCTCTCACCAGGTCGAGGGCCATGAAGATCGCCTCCGGGTCGTCGCTGGTGACGTCGAGGACGACGTCGGGTCGTGATCCGAGCGAGTTGGCAACGGCACTGCCGACGTCGCCCGCTTCGACATTGACGACCATGTCGGCGCCAAGCGCCGTGGCCATCTTGAGCCGATCGGTGTCGTGTGGAAGCCCGGCAACCCCCACCCACCCGGCGCCTGCAGCTTTGGCCGCGATCAGAGCGGAGAGCCCGCGTGGCCCGGGGCCGAGAATGAGGACGTTGTCGCCCGCCTGCAGTTGAGGGAGCTCGACCGCCCAGGTGAACCCAGCTGCCAGTGCATGGGCAAACGTTCCCACCTCCGCCGGGATGTCGTCGGACAGAGCGTGAAGACGAGCGCCGGGATCCAGGTACACGTACTCTGCCAGTCCGCCCCATAGCGCCGGTGGCTCCTTGGAGGAGAGGTGGCCGTATGCGTTGACGGGACGGCGGAACGTGCAGCTCAAAACACC
>JBLYYS010000099.1:0-7698 GCA_048550235.1 Acidimicrobiia bacterium
ACGAGTCGGTCAGACAGATGAAAGGCTCCATGAGCCAGTCCGCTTCTCCCGACCCGGAAGCGTTTGAGCGCGGCAACTACATGAAGACTCTGGTGACCTTCGCCAGACCGGGGGTGTGAGCCCGACCCTTCGGGTCGACTAGGTAGTAGGTAGTAGGTACTAGGTACTAGGTAGTAGGTAATAGGAACTGGGCCAACGCCTGCCGGCCTGACGGCCGGCAGGTTTGAGTTCGTTCCGAACTCGGGGCTAACGGCTTCTATCCAACATGTTTCGTTCGATCCACCACTTCGTGATGGGACTCGGTTCCGGTGGCTGCCATCCCTTGTAGGCGTCCTTGCGTGGAACAGGCCATTCGAGATCGATGTCGATGCGAGTTCCGAACTCGGTTGCCCCGGCCAAGACATGCAAAGCCTCGCCGAGCACCCGACGTTGCATGGCGACGTCGTTGGGAACTCCGAAGGGATGACCGAACGGAAATTCCACGCCAACGACGCGTGGCGTGAACAGCTTCGAGGCAAGTTCCGGCATCATGGTCACAACGACGGTTGGGATTCCTGCAGCTTCAATCCAGCGTGCCAGCACGGGCACGTTCTTACAGCAATCCGGTCATACCGGTGCCAGTATCAAACCGTCGACCTCGTCCTCGTGCAGGAGTTGGATGATTCCGGGCGCGGCGACCTCGCGCCATCCCTCGAGGCTTGCACCCTGAAATCCCATCACTGAGATGTGCCGTGGAGCCACGCTCCCGATCATGCCTTCAGCTTCGGCTTCTTCCAGTCGATCCACGGGCAAGGCAATGTTCGGGTCGGCCAGGATGTCATCGTGACTGATGTGCAAATGGGCGAGGCCGATGTCGCTCGCAGATGTGGGAATGGCCCGGAATGTGGGGTCGCCCCAGGTGGGATTCTCTCGCTCACGTTCGAGATCGAATGACTCTTGGGTATCGGCAAGATACATGCCGGAAGAAGTCAGGATCGCGATGCGCCTCTCACTGAGTCGCTTCGCAGACTGAGCCCATACAGGATCGGTTCCGTCGGGTTGGGGGTTCTCATAGATGGGACGGAAACTGCGGGGTAGAAACCGGTAGCTATCGATGTTCATCTGCTGCCCTGAGTTGACTGGTCCAAACGCTAATAGGATCAGACCCCGGCTGGCGATCGTGGTGGGCGGTATTAGGCCCAGGTCGAAGGGGTCTGAGTGTTCGGGGTGACCTCTTCGGTCTCCTCAGCCTCACGTAGGTCGATTGAGACGTGGCCGCAATCGATGCAGAGGCGCCTCACGAGTCCACCCGGAAGGGACTGTTCCTTCCAGCTATGGACGTGCTCGGCCGATTTCGCCAGTTTGTTGGTTCGCCTCCGGCCACCGGATTGCTCGATACGGGCCACGAGGTTCGCTTTGCGCACTTCCAGTCGTTTCTGGATGCCGTGGCGGCGCTTTGGCTTGTGCGCCTCGACCCAGCCTGGAACGGTGTAGGCGAAGTCGATCGGGTCGGAGGCGATGAAGATGAGACGCTCTCCGCCCAGATCCAAAGTGAAGCGTTCGCTGGCAGTACGTGCGACGTCGACTTGATCGAAGTCCCAAATACCCAGACGCTCGTCACCGGCATACAGGGTCAGGGCCGATTCGTCGATCTCCAGCAGCGCGGCAGAGCGGACACCATCGAGCGTTTCGAGAGTCCCCTTGAAGTTCGTCACTCTGCGTTCCCCTTCCGCCACCGTGCGTGAACTATCGCGCCGCCTTGTCCATTAGTCAAGGGCTAGGTGTCAGAGTTCCCGACTTGCTAGTACCCGCATTGTCCCATACAACAGGGCCAATGTTGCCGCCAGAGTGACGGCCAGCGATCTGGCGTATTCGCTTCCGTTGGCACCTCTCACGAGGGCGTCCAGAGCTCCGACGAGATGGCTGGGAAGCCATTCCGCCACTTGCGGAATCAACCCGATCAGCGGCAGCAGGAGCAGGATCGCCAGTGCCGCTATGACCGTCGGTACGACGTTCTTCAGAAGGGCTCCGGCCAGTCCGACTACTGCAACCGCGAACAACAGGTAGGCGCTGCCGTAGAGGATGCCGACGATCATGGCGGTCGTGTCCGGAGCACCGATCAGTATTGCCGTTTCGTACCAGGCGAGCAGAGCCCCAG
Organism: Acidimicrobiia bacterium; assembly: GCA_048550235.1. Lineage (GTDB taxonomy): Bacteria > Actinomycetota > Acidimicrobiia > Spongiisociales > JAHEDJ01 > JAHEDJ01. Next base: position 2,138 of record JBLYYS010000099.1, read on the forward strand.
CCACGTATGCGATGACTCCCGTGGCGGCGACCACCACGTAGCGGGGAATGAGCAAGCGGAACGGGTCGGGAACCCGGGTTCTGAGGAACACGGCCATTTCGTATCGGGACTCGATCGTGAGGGCTCCGGCCGCGATCATGATCAACACCAGCAGGCCCAACTGCTGCACGTTCCCGGAATACTGCATGATGCCGTCGGCGGGAGTCGGGTCCGGGAAAGTTATCTCGATTCCTTCGCCGAATTGTTCGATGATCTCGCTCATGTAGCGGGCGGTCAACGGACCGATGATGCCGAAGAAGAGAAAGACGGCCGCGATCGCGATCCACCGCTTGGTCCGAATCATCCGCAGCCATTCCAGGCGCCACAGTGTCACGAGGTCAGCTCCAGGAAGACGTCCTCGAGGTCCGCTCCTTCGGGTGTCACCGAGATGACCTCAGCTCGCGCGTCGGCCAGAACACGGATCAGATTCTTCTCAGCTTCACCCGGTCCCACCGCCGCAACTAGGAACTCCATCGGAGAGGATTGCTCAATCGAGTGGACCCAGGAAGCGGCCTCGAGTGATTGAACCGCTGCCGAGTTCGGTGTTCGCAGCCGAACCCGGTAGATGACGCCGGCACGGCCGACCAGCAACTCGTCCAACGAACCCTCGAACAACAGTCGACCGTCCCTGAGGATGCCGACGGTATCGCAGACCTCCTGGACATCGCTGAGGATGTGGCTCGAGAACATGACCGTGGCACGTCCGCGAAGTCGGGCAACGAGATCGAGCACTTCTCGCCGTCCGGCGGGGTCTAGCGCGGCGCTCGGTTCATCCAGCAACAACACCTGTGGATCGCCCACAACGGTGGCAGCCAATCCCAGTCGTTGCAGCATGCCCCGGGAAAAGCCTCCGACCTTCTTTTCGATTGCATCCTCGAGGCCAGCTTCCACCAGCACTTCACGAACTCGGGTTTTGGGAATCTCAGGAGCCGAGAGCGTGCGGCTCAAGTCGACCACCTCGGCGGCGGTCAACCAGGGTTCGTACTGAGGTGTGTCGGGTAGAACCGCGAGTTGCTCGATCTGCACGCCGACATCGAGCGAGCCGGAGGTCGGACGGCGGAGGCCGGCGAGAAGACCCAGCAAGGTCGTCTTGCCTGCCCCGTTGGGACCGACCAAGCCGTAGATGGATCCGTCCCGAACCGAGACAGACACGCCGTCGAGGGCCCGATGGCTTCCGTAAGTCTTGGTCAGGGATTCCGAGGTGATCAATTCTGTTCGCGCCCGATGAGCAGATAGGCAATGCCCCCGACCGGGACCGATAGCACCACGATGAGTGCCCAGGCCCATTTCGGCAGGTGTTTCACATCGCTACGAGCGATGTCGTACCAGCAGTATCCGACCCACGCCAAGGAGAAAAGGGCCAGCGGAATGAGTGCGAGAAGGAGGGTATTGCTCATGCGGGCAACGTTAGCAACGAGGGCAGCACGCCTGTAACGATGTCGGCGAGACCCATCATGCCGGCGGGATTCCGCAGTGGCACATCGTCGCTGAGACGAATCCCACGCCGGCGGCGAATGCGGCTCATGCCGGTCCTGCGACGTCGGATACGTGTGCAGAAGCAGGCAGAACGTGCACGGTCTGCACAATCGGGTAAGAGGGTCCCCGCCTTCGGGACCTTGTGCCCTACTTCACAAGCGATAGACAACCGTAATCTGCATGGTATGCAGAACATGCAGCAGAATCTGGGAACGACCCGGACATGACGTCACTGCTCACCGCCAAGGAACTCCAAGCGTTGTTGCAGGTCGACCGATCCACCATCTATCGGATGGCGGAGTCGGGTCGGCTTCCTGCGATCAAGGTCGGCAGACAATGGCGATTCCCCTCAGAACAGATCAATAGCTGGCTCGGTGCCAAGGATTCCCCGGCCGTTTCGGTTGCGGCTCCTGCCGACGCCAATGTAGGCAATGGTTCTCTTCCCGGGTTGTTACCCACAGAGTCTGTAGACGATAAGGCCGAACTACTCGGTCGGTTGCTCGGTGTGATGGTGGTGGTGACCGACATGGACGGCAGGCCGATATCAGAGGCGGCCAACCCGTGCGGGCTCTTCGAAGCCATCAACGAGAACGACGATGCGGTCGCACGCTGTGTTGTCAGCTGGAAACGCCTCGCCGATCAGATTGATCTCCAACCTCGATTCACGCCCAGCCACATGGGACTGCTCTGCGCCAGAAGCTATTTGCGGGTCGGAACCGAACTGAAGGGAATGGTTCTCGCAGGAGGCATCGCCCCTGAGGTGTGGCCGCCCGATCCAGAAGAACTCGATTCGATCGCTGAGGCATTCGGCGTTCCGACCGACCTCGTCAAGAGTCACGTGCACGAGGTTTACCGCCTTGACGAAGAGGGGCGTCAGCGAGTGCTGTCGTACCTTCCCCAGATGGCACAAATGCTGTCCCATATCGCAACAGAGAGAACGAACCACCTCGCCAAACTCGACGCAATTGCGACGCTGGCTGGGGCGGATGTAACAACCAAGGAGCCTCAATGAGAAAGCTGCTCGTCCTCGGAGCCGGCACCGCCGGCACGATGGTCGTCAACAAACTGAGCCATCACCTCAACGGTGGGGATTGGGAGATCACGATCGTCGATCAAGACGAGACCCACTACTACCAGCCGGGGTTCTTGTTTATCCCCTTCGGTATCTACGGTCGCAACGATGTGATCAAAGCCAAGCGCGACTTCATTCCAGCCGGCGTCAAGATGATCACCTCGGAGATCGAGGTTGTTGAGCCAGAGAAGAACCGCGTCAAGATCGTCGAAGGCGATCGCTGGTTGGATTATGACTATCTGATAATCGCCACCGGGACACACCCGCGGCTCGACGAAACTCCCGGCTTGGAGGACGAAGACGGCAATATGCCGGATAACGTCCATACCTTCTACACATACGAGGGTGCACTACGACTGCAGAAGTTCCTCCGTAGTTGGAAGGGCGGCAAGCTCGTGATGAACATCATGGAGATGCCGTTCAAGTGCCCTGTCGCGCCCCTCGAGTTCATCTTCCTGGCCGACTGGTGGGCAGCCGATCAAGGCATCCGTGACGAAGTGGAGCTGACGTACGTGACGCCGCTCCCCGGTGCCTTCACTAAGCCGATCGCTTCGCAAGCTCTCGGTGGCATGCTCGACGAGAAGAAGATCCATCTGGTCTCCGACTTCGTAGTTGAGAGCGTCGACGCAGAGAACAACAAGCTCGTTGCCTACGACGAGGAAGAGGTTGACTACGACCTACTGGTGACAGTGCCCGTCAACATGGGAGCCGACTTCGTCGCCCGCTCAGGCTTGGGTGACGAACTCAATCATGTGCCCGTCGACAAGGGCAACTTCCTCTCGACCCAGTACGACAACATCTTTGCTCTCGGCGACGCAGCAAACATCCCGACCTCCAAAGCGGGATCGGTTGCTCATTTCGCAGTTGAGGTCTGGCTGGAGAACTTCCTCCGCTACGTCGATGGACTCGACATGGTCGAGGAGTTCGACGGACATGCCAACTGTTTCATTGAATCGGGTCACGGCAAGGGCCTTCTGATCGACTTCAACTATGACACCGAACCGTTGCCCGGCAAGTACCCGCTGCCCGGTGTTGGCCCGTTCTCGCTTCTCCAGGAATCGGAGATGAATCACTGGGGCAAGATGATGTTCCGTTGGGTCTACTGGAATATCCTGCTGAAGGGCAAGGAAATGCCTGTGACCGCCCACATGACGATGGCCGGCAAGTGGAGCTGAGACGATGACCACGGTCAACGCTGAAGCAACAATTGCCGAACTCAACGAGAAGATCGATCGGCTCGCGGTGCAGGTCGAGTATCTGACCGAACAGGCGATAGAGTCGAAGCGTCGCCGGCAAGGCTGGGATGAGCTGGTTGCCGACGTCACCCCACTGGCGAGTGATGTCTACGGCCTCGCCGTCCGACAGCTGGCCGAGGTGGATCAATACGTCAGTATTGAGCAACTAGGCCACTTGGCGAAGCGTCTAGTGCGTAATACGGGCAATCTCGAGAAAATGCTCGACCAGCTCGAGAGCCTCATGGACGTCTTCGCAGAGGTGCAGCCAATTACCGGCGACGTCGTCCAGAAGCTGATGGAGGCGCTCAACGACTTCGAACAGCGGGGCTATTTCACCTTCGCCAAAGCGGCCGTCAGCATTGCAGACAACGTCGTCACGTCCTTCACCGAAGATGACGTGAATGCTCTCGGCGAGAATGTCGTCTTGATTCTCCAAGCGGTCAGAGAGATGACGCAGCCCGAGGTCATGTTGATGCTTCGCAACACCGCGACCACTGTTCGTGAGCAAGAGATCGACGAAAACATATCACTGTTCGGACTCATCAAACAGATGAGGGATCCGGCGGTGAAACGAGGCATGGCGAGAGCGCTCAGCGCCCTCCGCTCGGTCTCGGGAGAACTACCAGAACAACCAGAGCAGTAACGCTCAGAAAGGGAGAAACCCATGGCAACCGAACTGATTGGCGGCGTTGAGCTCGAAGTCGACGACGAAGGCTTCATGACCAACCCAGCACAGTGGACAGAAGCACTGGCCCCGGCCCTCGGCAAGGAAATCGGCCTCGACGAGCTCAGCGATGAGCATTGGAAGGTCATTCGCTTCCTGCGGTCCGACTTCGAAGCGCAGGGTGAGACGGCCACGCTTCGCCGCGTGTCGACCATGGCCGGCGTGCCGACCAAGGACTTGTACAGGCTGTTTCCGAAGAAGCCTGCCAAGAAGATGTCGTACGTCGCCGGCCTCCAGAAGCCAACCGGCTGCGTGTAGGCGATTAGAGGGAAGGAGCACACCTAGTGCCGAAATTCGATGACGATGGCGGAGACAGGAAACTCTGCATCATCGTGAGTAAGGGGACGATGGAGTGGTCGACGGCCGCCATGGTTCTCGGCAACGCCGCCATCGGTGAGGGAATAGAACTCCACGTGTTTTTCACGTTCTGGGGTCTCGATGCCATCGTCGATCGTCGTATGGACAAGCTGAAGATCTCGCCGGTGGCCAATCCATCGATGAAGATCCCGGGCACCGACATCGGTATGGCCAACATGCTGGCCGGCTTGCCGGGCATGACCGCCTTTGCTTCGAACATGATGAGCAAAGAGATGGCCGCGCTCGATGTCCCGCCGCATCGCGAGTTCATGCAAATGGTTCACGACTCAGGTGCCCACTTCTGGGCCTGCCGTCTGACCTACGACATGCTGGACCTGAAGCCGGAAGACCTCTGGGACGGCGTTGAAGACGTCATTTCAGCCTCCGATTTCATGGAGCTCTCTGAAGACGCCCAAATCATCTTCATCTAGAAGAGGTAACAGGTACCAAGTAACAGGTACCAGGTAATGGGCCGCCCCTCGGGGCGGCCCATTCGCGTGCCCTCCCGCATCAGCGGGGGAGAGGGGGACCTACTACCTACTACCTACTACCTACTACCTACTACCTACTACCTACTACCTACTACCTACTACCTACTACCTACTACCTAGCTCTCCAGGCTAGATATCGCCCTTGCCAGCTTCTCGCGGGCCTCTGC
>JBLYYS010000100.1:0-7878 GCA_048550235.1 Acidimicrobiia bacterium
CGGCATGGATGTCGTAGACGCGATAGCCGCCACTCCGGTCGACAGATCTGATCGGCCCAAGAGCGATTGCACCATCAACCGGGTGACTATCACCGAGGGCTGACCCGCACACGCGACCATGGAGTCCCAACGAGAACGGCTCGACAGATACACGCGTATAGCTCCTCGGGCCACCAGAACCGCAACCTTGCTGCGGCTACTCGACAAGGGGTTATCGCCGGCGATCGAGAGGGAGATCGTCGGCGCCTTGGATCGAATCGGACCGGGGCTTCGACCTCTACCATGACCACATGATTCGACGCCTGACGCTTTGCTCGCTTGCCGCCCTAGTGGCTGTGTCGTGCACAACGGCCGGAGATACATCTACAACGGTCGGGCCGACCGCATCGACTACAGCTCCGCCGACTACGACGACTTCGACGGCTGCCGCGCCATCGACCACCACGACCATTTCCCCGGTCGTCGGCGAGATAAGGGCAACGCTCGACGCGTACTCAACGGCGCTCGCTGAGGCCGACGCCGAGACTGCCGTTCGCTTCGTCGATCGAGGAACACTCGAACTCTTCGACGACCTGCTCCTCCTGGCTTCGTCCAATGTTCACGCCGACGATCTCGATTTCTTAGACGCCTTCCTGGTGATGCGTTTTCGACACCGTTTCACCTCCGATCAACTCGACTCACTGACGGCCCCCGACGTCTTCCTGACGGCCCTCGAGGATGGTCTGATGTTCTCGCCGGTCGGTGAGCTGAGTTTCGATGCGTTCAATATCATCGACGACGAAGCCACCGGTGAGATTGCCGGCTCGCCGGCAATGTGGTTCTCGCTCGAGGACGGTGTCTGGAAGATCGCGCTCGGGCGAACATTCGATGAGTATTCCTCCGTCCTGAGTCTTTCACTCGAGGCCGCAGCACTCAACGCCGCAGGCGAGGGCGCAACTCGCAACGATGCCCTCCTGGCTTTGCTCACGGAACTCGAGGGCGTCGTTGTTGATTCCGACATTCTGACCGGCCCTCGATGAACATCGAATCGGATCCCAACGCCGAGGAAGGGGTGGGATGTAGGCCGGCCGCCGGGGCGACGTTCACTTTCATCGGTTTCGCGGTGTTGATGCTGGCGTTGGCGCTGACGATCGGACTCGACCAGCAACTGGCCTATCCGTTCCTATTCGCCGGAGGTCCCGTCACCGGATTGGTGACCAGCATTGGCGGGGACCTGGCCTTTTCGTGGCCGCTCGACCTCACTGTGTGGACGGTGCTCGGCTTCTTCGTCGCACGCTATGCCGATCGCCCGGCGCGTTTCCGGTTCGCCATTGGGGCCGTCATCCTCGGGGCACTGATCCTCGGTACCGCCACGGGGCTCCTAGTGGAACCGCGCTAGGAACTCGTTCTTGCGTCAAGAAACACACAGAAACGTGCGCTTCTCGACGCAAGAAGCGGGAAATTAGAGCCCGAGCAAGCTTTCTATGCCGACGGTGACTCCCGGAAGGGTACCGACCTTCCGCACCGCCAACAGAACCCCGGACATGAACGAGATCCGGTCGGTTGTGTCGTGCCGTATCGTCAACAACTCGCCGTCGTTGCCGAGTAACACCTCTTGATGGGCCAGCAGCCCCGGCAGCCGGACACCGTGAACCGCTACACCGCCGACATCTGCACCCCTGGCACCGTCGACGATCTCCGCCGACTCGACCGCTCGAACTTGATCGGGTTTCGCCGCCGAGATTCTTGCCGCCGTGTTCAAGGCCGTCCCAGAGGGGGCGTCGGCCTTGTGATCATGATGGAGTTCGATGACCTCGGCCGCTTTGAAATGAGGAGCGGCGAGTTCGGCGAAACGCATCATCAAAACTGCTCCAACTGAGAAATTGGGCGCAATCAGGCAGTTCGGTGGGCCGCTCCCCCAACTGCGGCGAAGCTGCTCCAATCGATCCTCGGCGAAGCCCGATGTGCCCACCACGGCATGAACGCCCATAGAACGCCACCGTTCAAGGTTGCCCATCACCGCCTCGGGGACCGTGAATTCAACAACGACATCCGAGCCGCGTACGACCTCTGTATCAGTTGACACGCCCTGATCAGGAATCGCCTTCGAGTCGTAGAGGCCTCCGAGTTCCAGGTCTGGAGCCGACCGAATGGTTTCGGCAACCAGACTGCCCATTCGCCCACCGGCACCGGACACAGCCACCTTCATGCCACGAACTCCTCGAGGTCAGAAGCCTCAAACGGTCCAACGGCACCCATGACAAACGGTCCCGTCAGCAACTGTTCCGCAACACGTTGAACCTCGGCTTCCGTCACCGCGTTCACGCGGGCGATTCGCTCATCGACCGAAGTGTGCTCGCCGCCCGTGAGTTCCTGCCGCCCAAGGCGGACCATCCTGCTGTTCGGGTCCTCGAGCGAGAGCGCCAACCCTCCGCGGAGGTTGCCCTGCGCTCGTTTCAACTCGTCCGACGTTATCCCTTCGGAAGCCATCGCGGCGAGTTCATCCCGAACCAGGCCGAGCACGGTGGGAGTCTGCTCGGGTGTGGTGCCGGCGTAGACCGCCCAAGCACCGACATCGGCAAATGGCATCTTGAACGAGTAGACCGCATATGCCAGACCCCGTTCCTCACGAATGGTGTGAAAGAGCCTCGACGACATCCCCCCACCGAGCACGAGGTGAAGGATCTCAAACGCGTACCTGCGGTCATCGTCACGACTCATGCCCTCGCCGCCCAGAACCAGGTGGCTTTGTTCCGTATCTCGGTGAACCACTGAAACCCGAGAAGTCACCGCGGCCCTTCGATACTCGTGTTGCATCTGGCCGCCCGACCAGTCACCGAATTGGCGGCTGACCAACTCGACCGCACGATCGTGATCGACCGAGCCGGCGATAGCGATCACCGTCGACCCCGCTCCATAACGCCGTTGCCAGTAGCCCGACAGTGCTTCCCGACTCATTCCGAGGATCGATTCCTTAGTGCCCAGAATCGGCGTCTCGAGAGGATGCCCGGCGAAGACCGTCTCGTGAAATCGTTCGAAGGCGACGTCGTTCGGATCGTCTTCGTTCATGTTGATCTCTTCGATCACCACATGGCGTTCGGAGTCGATCTCGCTTTGCCGGAAGGCCGGTCGCTGCAGCATCTCGCCGAGCAACCGGAGGCCTTCCTCTAGATCGCTGTCAAGCATCCTCGCCCAGAAACAGGTGTACTCCTGGCTGGTAAAGGCATTGGACTGGGCGCCCATCGAGTCAAACGACTCAGAGATTTGGCGAGCTGAGAGTGTCTCCGAACCCTTGAACAGCAGATGCTCGAGGAAGTGGGAGGCACCTGCCTCCTCTGGCGTTTCGTCGCGAGTTCCGGTGTCTATCCAGCAACCGACGGCTACGGACCGCAGACTCGGGATGGTTTCGGTGATCACCCGCAATCCGTTGGGCAGGGTGGTGAGGTCATAATGCATCGCGGGCATGATACGACCTTCCGCACATCAGATAGAGTCCGGTGCCCGATCGGCGCGGCTCAGAGTTCCATCCAGTCGGCGATCAGTGCGGCAACCTCGTCCGGCTTCTCTTGCGGCATCCAATGAGACGCCCCGCCGATGGTGTGCTCGTCGAACTCGGCGTCAACATACAAACCCGACCCGGTCTCCATACCGGCGGCGAAGGCAGTATCGAATTCACCGTGGAGGTAGCGGACCGGTATCTGCACCTGGGGCAGTTCGAGAGGGATGTCGGCGTTGAAGAGTTCGGGCCGGTAGTGGGCTCGATACCAGTTGGCCATGGCGTCGAATCTCCCCGGTCGGCGCCAATCGGAGCGATAGACCTCGAGGTCTTCGGCTGTGAATCCGCTGGACCTGCCAAAGGCGAACTCGGCCAACAGCCCGAAATCCTGTGAGCGCAACAGATCCATACCGGCGTCCCCCGCCTGCATCAGCCAAACGTAGAACGAACGACTCAGCTGCTCAACGTTGCCGGCTCCAACTTCTCGCATACGCAGCGGATGTGGAGCGGCCATAACGACGACCCGACGAACAACGTCGCCCAGCCAGGTGGCGATCTGCCAGGTGAGGGCGCCGCCGAAGTCGTGCCCGGCGACGAAGGCCGGTCCGCCGCCTGCCCATTCGATCAGCCCAGCAACATCTCCCAGCAGCACGGGCATTCGATAGGCCTCCAGGTGGGCCGGCGCATCCGAGTCTCCAAACCCGCGTAGATCTGGCACGAGCACCCGGTAACGGTCGGCCAACAATGGAGCGACCTTCGCCCAGCATCGACCGGTGTCCGGCCAACCATGAAACAAGAGCAACAATGGATCCGCAGGATCACCGTAGGACCGGACATTGATTCCAATACCGTTGATGTTCAGTTTGTGCTGTTCCACACAATCAAGATAACCGCCGCGGATGCCTGGCGCTGTTTGAGGGGTGTGAGACAATGGTCAGCTGTGCGCGCCCATTCGACACTCCACGAGATACTCCCGCCCGAGGAACGGGCTATTGAGCACGTCGTTGCTCGATATCAGAAAGTGGCTCCTGCGGTCACCCGCGTTGCCCGCAGCCTGGCAGAGAACGATGAACTCCAGGTCAGGTTGGGGTCGATAGCCTCTGCTCGAACGGGTGAGATTGTCCTCGATCCGGGAATCTTCCAGGCTGCATACGCCAGACGCGCTCCCGTCACGCCGACCGAAGTAGCGCTTGCCTCAGCCCTTCATGAGGTAATCCACCTTGTTTCGACTGATCTCGAAGAGAAGAGGCCCCTTCCGCCCGCCTGGTTCCCGGATCGCGAGATTCCAGTGACCGAGGGACCGGTCGACCTCCTGACAGGACTCACTGAAGCCGGAGGACCTGCAGCTGTTTCGATGTTTTTCGCACTCGAAGACGGCCGCCAGGAACTTGTCGGGATGTCTGCCTATCCGGGCGCGCGTTCAGTTCTGACCGACATGTACCAATCGTCGCTCAGAACCGCGATGCAAGAGGCGAAGCCCCTCGGTCAACTGGCGATCGCCGGCTTCGCGCTCGTAGGAAGGCACGCCGATCGCGACATGCTCGAAAAGGCTGCTGATCCCAATGTCGCGGTGGCGTTGGCCGACGCCACACCCTTCTTCACTTCCATCCAGAACACCGACGATCCCTGGGAAGTCGCCACCCTGACACTGCAGATTCTCGAGGTCGCAAAACTCCACGGTCTCGTCTCGGAGGTGCCGGCAACTCAATCCTCTGCCCAGAAGAAGCAACAGGAAGAACTCGAAAGCCAGGACGTGGAGGACGGGATCGATCAGGTTCGTCTACTGAGCCCGATCGTTCAGAATCTGGAAGGCTACGAACAAACCAAGCAGGTCGAGCAACGAGCCGGTGCCAGTGATGAGAAAGGTCCGTCAGACGTGGCGGATGATGCCGCCACGGACCAGTTGCTGCGGGTTAGCCAAGCTCCAACGGTGTTCCTGCCGACCGGACAGGGGGGCCGTCTCATGGTTTCCGGCTTTCCCGATCGATTTCGCAGATTCGGCCCTGCCGGCCGAGAAACGCTATTCGAAGCCGCCGCCGCTTGGGGGGTCGCCCAACGCCATGTATCGGGCGAACTATTTCCGCTTTTTGCCGCGAACCAGCGGCGCGGCCTCCGGTCCGGCTACGACGCCGGTGACATCTCACCCCATGCTCCCTTGTTCCTGGGCGCGGGCCTCTATCAGCGCATGTACGAACGGCGGGCACTTCGCACCCGGCGCAGCTATGCCGTTTCGCTACTGATCGATGGATCCGCCTCGATGCTTCAGCCTCGCTCCCTGAGTCTTGGGAGCCGGACGGCTCCTTGGGGTCTGGCAGCCGCCACTCTCGGGGCCTGGACCCTCGCCAGATTGTGCGATGAACTCCAGATCGATTTTGAGGTGGCTCTATTCAACCGATCATTCAGCGCCCGCCCCGACGACTCGGAATGGTCGTTCAGCAGACGCAAGAGTCAGGCGACCGGCGGATTGCGAAGATCACAAGGCCAGGCAGCCGATCGGCTAACAAACACAATCAACCACTACCTCGTGAAGCCTTTCAACAGCCGCTGGCGGACTTCCGAAGACCTGTTGGCCGGCCTGTTCTACGCGGCTGCTCATCCGAACCGGGCAAGTACTGAAGCGCGCAAAACTCCCAGAGATGCGCCACCGGTCGGCATGTTCGAGAAAGCTGCCAACGTAGATGAATTCAACCTCTCATACGCTGCCCAGCGAGTCGCCAGACTGGGGGCGACTGTTCGCGTTCTGGTTGTTCTGGCCGATGGCATGACCCGGGGATCACTCGAATCGCTCGCCCGCTCCGTGGAAGCGGTGGAACACACGGGAACGACCGTGTTGGGTATTGGGATCGGGGACGACACAGTCCAGGTTGCATACGGTCGACATCAGATCGTGGAAAGACCGGACGCCCTGGCGGCGGCGATGGTCGATGGAGTACGCGGGGCCCTGCGACGCAGCCTGGCGCTGTCCGGCATGGACGAATGGTGGACGAGAACCGCGACACGAGAACGTTCAACAACATGGAAGGAGCAGGCCGGTGCCTGAGACCGTCATATTCAATGACCCGAACGGAGATGGCCCGCCTATCGAACTCGAGCAGTTCGAGGTCCCGGCCGACGTCCCAGATCGCGACCATCGACAGGGAAAGATTCCTCAGCTGGATCCCCATTACGTCGACCTCGGGATGATGTACCGATTCGCCGCGATGGAGGATGTCAGGAGGCGCTTTCCTGAGGGCTACCAACCGCTTCACCTCGCCGTGCGCGGCCACATGGGGACCGGCAAGGACCATGACATCGAGCAGTTCGCGGCCATGTTGAGACTCCCCTACTACCGCATACCTCTGACCGGTGAGGTACGTGACGTGACGCTGATCGGGTCCACCCTGCTGCATGGCGACGGAAAGGGAGGCACCGAGAGCCGCTGGGAGGACGGCGAGATCACAAGGGCATTGCGTGGCCCGGCGTTGGTCAACCTCTCTGAGCTGAATGCCGCTGGAGCCGAGACTCTCTTCGCATTGCACGGTCTACTGGACCGGTATGCGGCATTGGATCTGCCGACGGGTGAAACCGTGAGACTTCGAAATGACGTGCGCTTGTTCGGAACGATGAACCCGACCGACCTGCGCGACTACGCCGGAACGCAGACACTCAACAAGGCTTTCGCCGATCGCTGGGTCATCTGGGAGAAATCGTTCCCGGCGGTCGAGCAGATCAAGGCGATGATCGAGCGTCGCTACCCCTCCCTCACCGAACCATTCAGCGAGGCAATCAGCAGGCTGGCCGCTGAGGTGAATGCGTCGTTCACTGCACCGGACGTTGCGACACGAGTCGAGTCGCCGATGAGTCTGCGAACGGTTCTCGACCGGATCCCAACCGGGCTGCGGGTGTACGCCCGGGCGGAAGACCCGTTGCGCCGATCATGGGAGGAGTTCGTCCTGCCCCAGATCGATGCGTTCGATCGCGATCACTACGAAACGGTCTGGAGTGCTGTGGTTCGCAAGGGTCCCAAGGGCCCAGCCTTCGGTTGAGGCTGGTGATTCAGTCATCCAGTTCTGGCGAAGGGTGAATAACGCCGCCGCCAATCTGGATAGTCCGGAACGTCATATCCGGCGACCGACAACACGTAGTAGGCCCCGAATGGTCCTATGAAACTCATTTGTCGAAGAGCGCGTTGTTGGAGGTCGAAATCCCCGAGGCTCGCGAGCCAGGCACCGATCGAGCGGTGCTCGCCCCTGCGCTCCAGCAGTGTCTGGGCAGCCTGACGCACAGCCGCGAGCTTGCGCGGATTTCCGATCACCCCGTCGATACTCCGGAGGTCGGCCAGGTCGTCATCGGAAAGCAGTGCAACCTCGGCGGCGGAGAACCTCCGGAACGCCTCCCGGGTTGCCGGCCAGGTTCGTTCCACA
>JBLYYS010000101.1:0-3741 GCA_048550235.1 Acidimicrobiia bacterium
AGCGGCAGGTGCGAGTTGCTCCGCAACTCGAGCAACCTCCACGCTGCCTTCGCCCACTCGGCGAGAGAAGAACGCGAAACCTGTGTTCCTCTCCCCTGCGAAGCACGGGGGAGGTGGTTCGCAGCTGATGCTGCGAAGCGGTGGGGGCCTGCCGCAAAGCGGCAGGTGCGAGTTGCTCCGCAACTCGAGCTCGGTTGGACGGTGGGGGAAAGCCTATTGCCCAAAGCCCAAAGCCCACTGCTCACAACCCCCTCGCCTCGAAGACTCGGCACTCCCCCCACCTCGCTACCGCTCAGCGGGAGGAGAACGCCTGCCGTAAGCGGCAGGTGCGAGTTGCTCCGCAACTCGAGCAACCTCCACGCTGCCTTCGCCCACTCGGCGAGAGGAGAACGCCTGCCGCAAGCGGCAGGTGCGAGTTGCTCCGCAACTCAAGCTCGGTTGGACGGTGGGGGAAAGCCTATCGCCCAAAAGCCCACAGCTCACAGCCCAAAGCTCAAAGGCCCGGTCCTCACCTGCCCGCGTCCAGGGGGACCTCCACCTCTGCCACTCCCCGCTGCTGGACCGATGCCACTGAGAGGACAATCAGAACCATGCCGATCACTTGAACCGAGAGCATCTTCTCGCCGAACATCAGAAGTGCCGCAACTGCACCGATCACCGGCTCGGCCGTGGCGATCACGCCGACAAAGCCGGCCGAAGCTCGTTGTAGTGCCCGGAGTTCCAGCATGAATGGAATCGCGGTACCCAGAACCCCCATCCAGACCAACTCTCCCCAAGTCTTTGTCGGAAGGTCGGTGGGGAACGACCAGACGGGCTGGAGCACCGCCCACATCAGCGCTGAGATCACGAAGCCGTAGGCCATGATCCCCGACGGGGCCATCGTCTCACCCAGTCGCTCACCGATCACGAGGTAGGCAGCGAAGGTGGCGGCTGCGGCCAGACCGGAACCCACCCCAATGAGATCCATCGAGCTTCCCTGCCACACCTGGGCAATCAGAGCAGTTCCGACGAGTGCCACTGCGGCGGCCAGCCACGCCGACCTGAGAATCGATCTCTTCTCGGCGGTCCGCATCCAGACCAGCACCATGATGGGCGCCAGGAACTGCAGAGTCATTCCCGGTCCGACGCCGATACGATCCACTGCCTCGTAATAGGCGACGTTGACGGCAGTCAGGCTGGCGCCAAACAGAACGAGCAGGGACCACGGGCCCCGTTGCCTCAGCTTGCCCCGATACCAGGCAAAGGGGAGCAATAGGACCACCGCGACCATCGCCCTGGACTGTGCGGCGCGCGCCGGGCTGATATCCGTCAGGGCATCGCTGGCAATTGCGCCGCTGACACCAAACAGCAGCGCCGCACTGATGGCCAATCCGAAGGCCGAACCTTTGAGGTTTGTCTCTCGCACAGGGCTATCCTGCCCCGCCATGACAGATCAGACCACTTGGCTCACTCCTGCCGCGCACAAAAAGCTGCAGGAGGAGTTTGAAAACCTCACTACCGAAGGCCGTATTCATATCGAGGAACGGATAGCGGAGGCGCGTTCACACGGCGACCTGCGTGAGAACGCCGACTACGACGCCGCCAAGAACGAGCAGGGGATGATGGAAGCTCGCATCCGCCAGCTGAAGCACATCCTCGAGACCGCCGAGATCCGCGAAGCCGAGGACACAGGGGTTGTCCAGATCGGCACGATTGTCACCGTCGTCGATTCGGACGGCGATTCCATGGAATACTTCGTAGCTCCAACCGAGAACAAGATTCCCGGGTACCTGCTCGCTTCTCCATCGGGACCTCTCGGCAGCGCACTTCTTGGTGCCGCGGTCGGCGATGAGGTGAGTTACGAAGCCCCCGGCGGAACCTTCTCGATGCGAATCGAATCGGTCAAACCCTTCGAGGGGTAGGGCCAGCCAACGGCTAATGGCCAATAGCCAAAGGCTCTCCTATTAGCCTGGCCTTGATCGAACCACCGCCTCGAGGCCCACCATGAAACTGCGTCTCCAAAGCCCGCGCGAACTCGCCGTCAGGTTGCGGCAACTCGCGCGCCGCAGCCCTGAGGAGGTCGAAGAGTATCTCGATACCCACCATGAGGAGTGGGAAGCACTTGTCGAGGCCGACCCACACGATGCAGCCGACATTCTCGAGGAACTCGGTGAAGAGGCTGCCACCGACCTGATCGCCGATCTGGATCCCGACGATGCCGCGGACGTTCTGGAAGAGATGCAGGATGACCTCGCGGCCGACATCCTCGAGGAACTAGATCCCGAAGATGCGGCAGATCTCCTCGAGGAAATGCCGGCCGACGAAGCCGCCGACATCATTCACCGGCTCGAACCCGAGGCACAGCGCCGGCTGATCGAGAAACTCGAACCGTTCTTCACAGATGAGGTTCGTCTGCTGCTCGAATACCCGGAGGACACAGCCGGCGGCCATATGACCTCGTCGTTTGCGTCACTGCCGGTCGGGATGACCGCCGGCGAAGCGATCGAACGAATCCGCCAAATGAACGAGGAACTGGAAGATCTGTCGTACGTCTACATAGTGGATGACGAACGCCATCTGCTGGGTGTGCTGTCGTTCCGCGAACTCGTGTTCAAGCGGCCAGGAGTCAGTCTCGGCGACGTCATGATCGAGAATCCAGTTGCCGTCACGCCTCTCACCGATCGAGAGGAAGCTGCGGAACTCGCTCAGCGCTACCACCTGTACAGCCTCCCGGTAGTCGATGAGAAAGGCCGTCTACTGGGTCGGCTTCCCAACGAGGAGATCATGGAGGCCATCCAGTTGGAAGCCTCTGAGGACTTCGCCCTCGCAACCGGAGCCGGTGCGCACGAGACCGTCTTCACTCCGGTTCTCGGCTCTGTGCGGATGCGGCTTCCCTGGCTGAGCCTGAATCTCCTGCTGGCGCTCGTGGTCACCTTTGTGATCGAACGCCAGACCGGAATCATCGATCAAGAACCCATACTCGCTGCCTTGATGCCCGTCATCGCCCTGCTCGGAGGAAACGGTGGATTCCAGAGCCTGGCGGTGGTGATTCGAGCGCTCGCAACCGACGACGTTCCAGGAACTCAGGTGTTCCCAGTGATAGGTCGCCAGCTGGCAATCGCCGTATTGAACGGCCTCTTTCTGGCGGTGGTTGCCGGTGCTTTGGCTCTGGCGTTGATCAACGGAGGCATATTCGATTCGACCGCGCCTGCGATTCGAGTTGCCCTGGCCGTCAGCATCGCCGCGCTGGGCAACGTAGTCATCGCTGGTTTCGCAGGATCAGGAATTCCCCTCTTCCTCCGGAAACTGGGTTTCGACCCTGCGCAGTCATCGAGCATCTTTCTCACGCTGATCACCGACATCGTCGGCTTTGGAGGCTTCCTGGCGATCGCGGCGCTTCTGCTGAACTGAGGGAACTCTGGTTCTAGGCAGTCTGGCTCGGGAACTCGACGATGTCGGCAGAAGTCTCCATCTGCCGGTGGACCTCGATCATCGCTCGCACCACCTCGGGATCGAAACGACTCCCTGCATGCGCACGTAGTTCCCGGAACGCCTCGTCGGAAGACAACCGGGGCCGATGAGGACGATCTGACACCATCGCGTCATATGCGTCTGCAACCAGGACAATCCTCGCAAACACCGGAATGTCGTCGCCTTTCAGGTGGCGTGGGTAACCCTCACCATCGAGCTGCTCGTGATGACAGAGAACACCGTCGGCAACCTCTTCGTGCACGGCATCGGCAATCAGCTGGAAGCCGTTGG
>JBLYYS010000102.1:0-3667 GCA_048550235.1 Acidimicrobiia bacterium
CTCGGTGTTGCGGCAGTTACGGCCGGCCCCGGTGTCACGGACGCGATGACCGGCGTGGCCAATGCGTTCTTCTCCGCCACGCCGATGCTCTTGCTGGGTGGTCGACACCTGGATCGTCAGGAGCTCATGGGTGGTCTGCAGGAGATGGATCATCCACAGTTGTTCCGGTCGGTGACGGCCTGGGCAGGTACCGCCCACAAGACAGAGCGGCTGGCCGACTATGTGGCTACGGCGTCGCGAGCCGCTTTCGCCGGACGCGGTGGCCCGGTGTTTCTCGACGTACCGATGGACGTTCAGTTCGATCTTGTAGAGGAAGATTCGATCGAGTGGCCCGATCAGTACCGGGCGGGCCGCCCTCAGGGGATATCGGAGGCGGTGCTAGCGGAGGCCGTCGGCCTCTTGTCGGCGGCCGAACGACCAATGATCTTCGCCGGAGCGGGCCTAAGGGGAGCAGCCGCCGATCTTGCTCGTGTAGCTGAGATTCTCGACGCCCCCACCTACCTGAACTCCCGGGCGCGAGGCTCCCTTCCCTTCGGACATCGACTCCTGGGCAACCGCGCACGTTCGGCTGCATTTGCGGGCGCAGATCTGGTCCTTGCGTTGGGAGTTGACTGGGATTTCCGGACGGGTTACGGCCGCAAGATCTCGAGCGAGGCGACCGTGATCCAGATCGACTCCGATCCAACCAAGATTGGGTGGAACCGCCCCGCCCATTTTGGTGTGGTGGCAGATCCCGCAGTAGTCGTCGGTCAACTGGCGGCCCGGGCGACCGAGTTCGAGGTATCGGGTGAGCGTGCCTGGACCGGTGAGATCCTGGCGGAGGAAACCGAGAAACGAGAAGTGGCCGAGGTAGAAGCCTCGGTTGGCGGATCCCCGGTGCCGCCATTGCGTTTTGCGAAGGAAATCGGAGCGTTCTTCGGGCCAGATTCGATCGTGGCAGTTGACGGTGGTGACGTGGTGTCGACGGCCGCCCGCTGGCTCCAAGTATCGGAACAGGGGCACGTTCTCGATCCTGGACCGTTCGGAACGCTTGGCACCGGGCCGTCGTATGCCATTGCTGCCAAGCTGGCGTTTCCGGACAAGCTCGTTGGCATCGTGTATGGCGACGGCGCCTTTGGTTTCAACGGCATGGAGTACGACACAATGGTCCGTCTCGGCCTGCCGATCGTAGGCGTTGTCGGCAACGACGGAGTCTGGAACAACATCAAGACGTTCCACCGGATGTTCTATCCCGACCGCATGGTGGCAACCGACCTGGGAATCCGTCCGTATCACGCAATGGTCGAGGGCCTGGGAGGATACGGGGAGTTCGTAGATGATGCCGACCAACTCGCTCCTGCCCTGAAGAGAGCTGTCGCGAGCGGCAAACCGGCGTTGGTCAATGTCCACATCGCAGAGACCATGCGAATGAGTTCGAACTACTCGCAGTAGGAACAGGACTCGCCGGCCTTCGATAGCGGGTGGCTAGCGAATGGCGGTGGGGGAGAGCACGGCGTTCGAGTCGACTTCCTCCGAGGTGACCACGGCGCCTGCGACCTTTCCGGCACCGTCGAAGAATGGTGCACAGTAAGTCCGGGCGTAGACCCTCCGACCGGCGAGCTGGCTTATTCGTAGAAAGAACGGACCGGTGCTGCGTCCTGTCCTGATGGTCTCGACCACGGGCGCGTTCTCGAGGGTAAGGGGTGTTCCGTCGGCGAAGGCGACCTCGAACAACTGCTGGCTCGCACTCAGGGCCATCGGGCGGTCGTCGTCGTGGTCAACTCCCAGCAGTTGTCTCTCACGCTGGTTCCAGTAGACGAGGTTGGGAGGATCCCCGACGAATACCGAGATCGCGATCGGAAGTGCCTCCATCACCGACTCCCGGACGGATCGTTCAAACGCCACTTCATCGGCCAGGTTGGATCGGTCCAAGGCTGCGGCCGCGATCGTCCCGAGCGATTCGGCGATTTCCACGGTGCCATCCGGCATGAGATCGGCGGTGATCCAGCCCAGAACGAGCACCCCCGCGACCTCATCGCTACGGAACACCGGGATGAAGAGTCCGGCTTCGACGTCGAGCTTGTCCTCCCAGTGGGGATCGCATTCTCTGAGTGACTTGCATAGGACGGGGAGCCTGCTCGCAAGCACCCGTGCTATCAGCGGATCGGTCTGAGGAGCCTCCACTTTCTCGGTGGCTGCGAAGCCTCCCAACGCACGGAACCGTTCGTCTCCATTGGGCACCATTAGAACCGCGTTCGTAGCGCCGAGGATGTCCGAATAGATGCCTTGTAGGCCGGCGATCGCCTGATCGAGGGAGGTCTCAGCCAGCGCCGCCGCCATGTCCACGAGAAGCCGTGCCCTGGGTGTGGACGAGATTGACGACTGCCTTTGGTTGTCGAGGTGGCCGTTCTCGACCTCCGCAATCGGAAGGGAAAGGGTGAATGTGGCACCACCTCTTCTGGATGCATCCAGCTTGAGATCACCGCCCATAGATAAAGCAAGCTCGCGGCTGAGCTCGAGGCCCATTCCCAATCCCATGCTCGATTCGGTCTGAGTCTCGAATATCTTTTCGTGCAGCGATGGCGAGACGCCGGGTCCCTCATCACTTATGGAAACAGCCGCATGAGTGGATCCGATCGTGACCTCGATCTCCACAGCTCCAAGTGGCGCATACCGGTCGATGTTCTGAAGCAGGTTGGTGATGATCTGCAGGACCAGTTTGGGGTCGGCGAGCGCACCCGCCGCGGGAGGAATGGAAACGAACGCACGACGGCGTACCTCCTCATGGCGTGCCAGCGCTCGCTCGATAGTGCTGCGAAGGCTCACCGGTTCTGCCGACGGATCGAGCGAGGATCTTTGTAGGCGCGCATAGGACAGTAGGTTGTCGACTAGATGCTGCATCTGGTCGGCCTCGTGGCGGGCCAGATCGAGCAACTCTGCGCTCTCGGCTTCGTCGAGGGGAAGTGCCGGATCGAGGACGACATCGAGCATCCCCATCACCGCGGTGAGAGGTGATCTGAGCTCATGCGAGACGCGCGAAACGAGCTCGATGTCACGAGCGAAGTCGTCGGAGCGCGAGTTTGAGTAATCGGCCATTGGGTGCCCTATCCAACGTATGTCGGCATGCCGGGTGGAGACCTTGAGGTCAGAGTGTGATCAGAGCGATCGTGGCGACGATGAAGCAGTAGAGGGCAAACGGGCGGAGACCGAAGCGGTTCAGCGCCCTCAAGAGCATTGCGATGGCGAAGTATCCGGAGACCGCCGCCACTGCGGTGGCCAGCCAGACCTCGCCGCCCACTCCGCCGTTGCCGGCCAGTTGCAGGCTCTGCTGCGCTCCAGCACCGGCAATAGCGGGCACCGCCAGCAAGAAAGAGAACCGGGCTGCCTCTGATCGTTCGAGTCCTCGACTCATGCCGGCTGTGATTGTCATGCCCGAGCGCGAGATACCGGGGATGAGGGCGACCGCCTGGGCGATACCGACGAGGAAGCCGTCTTTGAGCGGCAGAGGTTCAAGCGACAGGTTGCCGCCCATGAACAACCCAGAGACGACCAGCACCACACCGGTGAACAGAAGAGCAACGGCGACGGCCGTTGGACTCTCCTGGAGCGATCCAATCTGATCCTCGACGAGTATGCCGATGACGGCTGGGACAGTGCCGAGGGCGAGCAAACTCAGCACCCGGCGGGC
>JBLYYS010000103.1:0-8586 GCA_048550235.1 Acidimicrobiia bacterium
CCAATGGCGACAGACGAGGCCGGAGGGGCCACTACGATGGCGTGTCCGAAACACCGAGGAGAAAAGGCCTGATGGAAGGGTTCCGCCGAGTCCCGTCGAATGTCGATCTACCAGCTCTGGACGGACGAATCCTTGCTATCTGGGACGAAATCGACGCCTTCGAGCGCTCAATCGAGCAGCGCCCCGAAGAGAACAGCTTCACGTTCTACGACGGCCCACCATTCGCTACGGGCAGCCCCCACTACGGGCACATCCTGGTTGGTGTCATCAAGGACATAGTCCCCCGCTACTGGACCATGCGCGGACACCGGATCGAGCGCCGCTTCGGTTGGGATACCCATGGTTTGCCCGTCGAAATGGAGGTCGAGAAGCAGCTGGGGATTTCGGGCCCGCGCCAGATCGCCGACTATGGCGTCGACCGCTACAACGAAGCGTGCCGGGTCATGGTCAATCAGACCACCGAAGAGTGGGAAGACGTCACCAGAAGAATCGGTAGATGGATCGACTTCGAGAACGACTACAAGACCATGGATCCGGAATTCATGGAATCGGTTTGGTGGGTCTTCAAGCGACTCTGGGACAAGGGACTCATCTATCGCGACTTCAAGGTCCTCCCCTACTCCTGGGGTGCCACCACCCCTCTCTCGAACTTCGAAGCGAACATGGACTACCGCGACGTCGATGATCCTGCGATCACCGTTCGGCTGAAAGTCATTGAAGGCACGGGTCGGGTAAGAGCGGGCGATTGGCTGTTGATCTGGACGACAACACCATGGACGCTTCCTGGCAATCTCGCGGTCGCCGTCGGACCCGATATCGACTACGCCTGTGTCCGCGACGACTCCGACCAATACTGGATCGCCGAGTCGCTCGTGGACACCATCTGGCCGGAGGGGGCCGAAGTCATCGCACAGGCCAAGGGCTCCGACATGATCGGGAGCACCTATCGACCTCCATTCGATTACTTCGGAGAAGAGCGCGATCGAGGTGCCTTCCGAGTGATCGCTTCTGACGAAACGAGCACAGAGGAGGGCACGGGCCTCGTTCACATGGCGCCCGCCTACGGTGAGGTGGATTTCTACGCGCTCCAGGCAGCAGGATTGAATGTCCTGGTGGATCCCGTTGATGCCGAAGCTCGCTTCACCAACGCGGCTCCCGACGTTGCCGGAATGTATGTGAAGGATGCCGATTCCAAGCTCATCGATCTACTGAAAGTCAAGGGCCTGCTCGTCAAGCGGGCGCAGATCAGACACTCGTATCCATTCTGCTGGCGTACCGAGACGCCCCTCATCTACAAGGCCATTCCGACGTGGTTCGTACGAGTCGAGCAGTTCAAGGACCGGATGGTCGAACTGAACAAGAACATCCATTGGGTGCCCGGCCATGTCGGCGAGAAGCGGTTCGGCAACTGGCTCGAGGGAGCTAGAGACTGGGCTATCAGCCGTAACCGCTACTGGGGTTCCTGCATCCCCGTGTGGGAGTGCCCGAACGGCCACACCACCTGCGTCGGCTCGATCGACGAACTCGAAACCCTGTCCGGAGTCCGGGTCGACGATCTGCACAAGCACTTCGTCGATCCTGTGACGTTCCCGTGCCCAGATTGCGAACAGACGGCCACGCGGGTCCCCGAAGTGCTCGATTGCTGGTTCGAGTCGGGCTCGATGCCATACGCACAACCTCACTACCCCTTCGAGAATCGCGAATGGTTCGAGGCCAACTTCCCGGCCAATTTCATCAACGAGAGCCTCGACCAGACCCGCGGGTGGTTCTACACCCTCGTTGTCCTTGCTGCAGCTCTCTTTGATCGCGAGCCATTCCAAAACTGCATCGTGTCGGGCATGATCCTCGCTGAGGATGGACGCAAGATGTCCAAGAGCCTCAAGAACTATCCCGATCCGAGCCACATACTCGACACCTATGGTGCCGATGCTCTGCGGGCCTACCTGATCGACTCTCCGCTCATGCGTGCGGAATCCTTGCGATTCTCAGAGAGCGGCGTGCGCGAGGTGGTCCGAACCGTGCTGCTGCCTCTCTGGAATGCCTTCTCGTTCTTCACGACCTACGCGGAAGCCGACGGCATAACTATGACCGATCTCAGGTCGGCTCCTCAGGTTGCCGATCGACCCGAACTCGACCGCTGGCTCCTCAGCGTGCTGCAAAGCTTGATCGAGAATGTGAACACCGAGATGGAGGGCTACTACCTCTACAACGTGGTTGGACCCACTTTGTCGTTCATAGACGATCTAACCAACTGGTACATCCGGCGCTCGCGCCGACGTTTCTGGAGGAGCCGCCTCGCCGACGATGCCGACAAAGTCTCGGCATTTGCGACCCTCTACGAAGCGCTGACGATGTTCTCAAAGGTTCTGGCACCGGTCTTGCCGTTTGTGACCGAGCAGCTCCATCAGGAACTGGTTGTGGCCCATGACGCCGACGCACCAGCCTCCGTTCATCTTGCCGACTACCCGATCGCCGATGCAGCCCTCATCGATCGGGACCTGGAGTCATCGATGGCATCGATCCGCAGTGTCGTGCGCCTCGGCCACAACATCAGAAAACAGCATGCCCTCAGGGTTCGGCAGCCGTTGTCCTCAATCACGGTCTTGACGAGAGATCCCTCGGTGGTTCGAGCTGTCGAAACTCACATCGATCTGATTACCGATGAGCTGAACGTCAAGCAAGTGATGACGAGCGAGGATGAAGGATCGCTCGTTGACCTCACCGCACGAGCGAACTTCAAGGCACTCGGTCCGCGATTGGGCAAGGAGGTGAAAGCCATTGACCTAGCGCTGGCGGAAGTCTCCTCGGACGACCTGCACAACCTCCAACAAGCGGGCACTCTCACGGTCGAGGGTCACGAACTGTCGCTCGAAGATGTCGTTCTCCAACGGACGCCGAAGCACGGGGTGGTGGTTGCAGCCGAAGGTACGATCTCTGTTGCGATGGACATCGACCTCGACGAAGCTCTGATCGTCGAAGGCTTCGCAAGGGAGATCATCAACCGCGTCCAGACTGCGCGCAGGGATCTCGACCTCGACGTCACCGACCGTGTCACCGTTCGGTGGTCGACAGGGAACGCCTCCCTGGAGGCGGCATTCCTCCAGCACGAGGCGCTGATCATCCAGGAAGTCCTCGCTACCGAATTGGTTCGAGCCGACATTCCGGAGACGATTGATCTTGCGGGAGCTCGTCTCGGCCTCGATGTCGGGAAGACCTGAACCGAGAGCACTGCCACGGGTTTGTACTACCCGTCGTCGCGCTCCCATGGGCGCCGGTACTGGCGCTGTGATTCCTCGGCGGCGGGTTCTTCGCCGGTGATCCAGTCCGGAACCTTGGCAATCTCGACGTCGTCCACCGATTCGTCGACTTCATCCATCACTTCGTCATCGAGATCGTCGACGTCCGTCCCCTCGCCTTCGTCTTCATGGACGGCAATCTCGTCGGCCGGGAAAGCCGCATAGTCATCCACCGCAAAGTCCTCTTCGTCGAGCGGTAGTTGCTCTTCCTGCTCAATCTCACGCAGATCGGCTACCGGAGCCACCGAAGATTTGATTCGATCGACGACTGCATCCGTATCAATCTCTGCCAGCCGATCGAGGGTTCCACCGGCCAACTCTGTGAGCGAAGCGCGCAATCCGTGTACCCGATCACGTAGCAGCGCGGTCTCGGCGAGCAACTGAGCTTTCTGCTCGGTCTGCTCAAAGGTGACTCTCTCCACCTCGCCACGAGCATCGCCGAGAATCCGCTCAGATTCCGCCTTGGCTTCCTCCACAATCGAGTCGGCAGTCCGTTGTGCGGCCAGGAAGGTCCTTCTCATAGCGTCTTCGGTCTCACGGTTGGCAGCCAACTGCTCCTCGAGAACGGCAATACGCTCCTGGGCATCGCGCACTCGCTGCTCGTAGTCGCGTAGCGAGATGACGACTTCATCGAGAAACTCGTCGACTTCATCCTCGGCGTACCCACGCAGGGCGACCTTGAAAGTCTGCTGTTGAACGTCGATTGGGCTCAATGGCATAGCGTTGGATCCTTGCAACGATCGGGATGAAGTGAGCTTAGCGTGAAGTCTTCAGTCTCGAATGACCTCAGCAGATGATCCTGCGCAAGAGACTCAGACCGAGTAGCACCACGAGCGGCGACAGGTCGAGTGCTGCCGGGCCCATCCGGACCGGCGGGATCACGCGGCGCAACGGAATCAGGATCGGATCGGTCATGGCGGCCAGGAAAGTCCTAAGCCTGCCAACGGCATGGTCGGAGGGGACATCGAAGAAACTGAGAATGATTCGCCCGAACAGGATCAATACATACAGGTCTATGAGAGTGCAGAGAATTCCCACGGCTTATCAGGTCTGCTCGTCGCCGACAGCGTAGAGACCCATTTCGGCAAGGCGCCTCTTCTCCTCGCGGCCCAATGACACACGGGGCGGCAACACGAGAATCACACCCTCGTCGATCTTCCTCATCGATCCGTCCAGCGCGTATGTGAGGCCGGTACAGAAATCAACGAGGCGCCGCACCATCTCAGGATCTGTGTTCCTCATGTTGAGCACGACGGGCACCCGATCGCGAATGCGATCCGCGAGCAGCTTGGCATCGTCGAAATGTATTGGTTCAACGACGTCGCTCTGGGCCTCCATAGTGGGAACGGCTCGAACCGCACCGGTCGAGCGGGCCGCAGTGGGTGCTTGCGCGCGGCCGGTTACCGGCGGCGGCTCCACGCGCCGGCCTGCAACCCTTTCCTGCCTGCCTTGCGGCTCTACGGTTCTCACCGCGTTTCTATTACGTACCGGGGCGGCAGGCTCGGGCTCCTGCTCGACTCTGTCCTCATCAACGAGCCCCAAGTACATCAGTGCCTTCTGCCACAGCGAAGCCATGTGCTCCTCGTTGTCCTAGCGATTTCTAGCCCCAAAGATAGCCCGTCCGACGCGTACGAGCGTCGCTCCTTCTTCGATTGCCACCTCGAAGTCGTCTGTCATACCCATTGAAAGCTCTCGAATTCCTGGATGGTCCCGACCCAAACGATCCCTCAACAACCGCATCGCCTCGAAGTATCGACGTGCATCATCCGGGTGTTCGACCTGAGGGGGAATCGTCATCAACCCGCGAACGTCGAGACCCAAGTCGGTCAGAGCTCCGATCAGGGCAGGTGCCCGATCCGGCTCAACTCCTGCTTTCTGAGGCTCTTCGCCGATGTTGATCTCGACGAGGACAGGTGGCGGAGCACCGGGGCCCTTCAGCCATGCCTCACCCAGGGCCAGGCGATCCATCGAGTGGAGCAGCGTCGCCGCCGGCCGGACGATTCGCACTTTGTTCCGCTGCAGGGGCCCGATGAAATGCCAGCGGATATCGGGTGGTAGGGCCGGAACCTTGACCGTCAGTTCCTGCGCACGATTCTCACCGAAGTCCCTGTGCCCGGCCTCGTATGCCTTCATGAGCGTTTCCGGTGGGAATGTCTTGCCGACAGCGACCACGACGATCTCGTCCGGATCGCGACCGGACCTATCTGCCGCGGCCCCAACCCTGTCGAGAATCGCTTCGAGGTTCACGTGATCCATGCGATAGTTGCCATTCTCTCTGGTGTCCTGTTCCGGCGGTGGGAGTGCAATCCCTCGCTGCAAAGCGTACATTCGCCAGACTCCCACACTTCCAGCCCCTGGAGTTGAGTTCGAACAGCTCGCACGAGATCGACACTCTCGGTATCCCAGGTGGTGGTCGCTGCGCTTTGGGGGATCTCTGCAACTACCTCCGGTCCGACCTCGTAGCAACAGGCACCGATCCCGGGACCGATAGCGGCCCCGACCGGCGGTCTGCCGACTTCACGCATCGCCTCGATCAAAGCAGGAACAACTCCTGCCGCAACACCTCACCAGCCTGCGTGGGCAACACCGACCGCGCCTTTGGCAATCAAAGCGACACCCAGGCAGTCGGCCGTCAAGACGGCCACTGGAAGACCACGCTCGGTTGTGAAGATGGCGTCGGCCTGCCCTTGGTCTCCCGCCTCCACAGCAAGGACCACCGTCGACCCGTGTACCTGTGTGACGGTCGCCCAATCCTCATCGACCCCCAAGCGAGCGGACACAGAAGCACGATCAAGGGCATTGCCTCGAAGGTCTCCGTCCGCGGCAGTGGAGAATGCGACACCCGGAAACCCGGGCGGACGAATCATCCCTGTACGAAGCTTGGGATATCCAGGTCGCCGTTCTTCTGGCTCGACTGCCCGGTCAACGTTCCGGACGTGAATCCCCGCGCTCGACGCTGGTCGAACCCGGCCGCGATCACCGTCACCCGGATCTCCTCGCCGAGCGCATCGTCGACTACGGCACCGAAGATGATGTCGGCATCGGCGTCGCAGTGTTCGGCTACCGCCGAGGCCGCTGCGTTGACCTCGTAGAGCGACATGCTGCTCGGACCGGCAACTGAAAGGAGGACGCCCCTGGCTCCCTCCATCGATGTCTCTAGGAGGGGACTCGCTATGGCCCTATTGGCGGCCTGGCTGGCACGATCCTCTCCGGATCCTCGACCGATACCCATCACCGCGGTCCCTGCGTCCTGCATGACCGTCTTCACATCAGCGAAGTCAACGTTAATGAGACCTGGTGTCGTGATCAGATCGGTGATCCCAGCCACACCGTTGGTGAGCACCTCGTCTGCCAACTGGAACGCCTCAATGATCGGCGTCTTCTCGTCTGCGATCTCCAGCAGCCGGTTATTGGGGATGACAATCAATGTATCGACCGCTTCGCGCAGGTCGTGTATGCCTTGCTCGGCTTGTAGCGAACGGCGCCGGCCCTCGAATCCAAAGGGGCGAGTTACGACGCCGACGGTTAGCGCGCCGAGGTTGCGTGCTACTTCGGCTACAACGGGAGCGCCACCGGTGCCGGTTCCGCCGCCTTCGCCGGCAGTGACGAACACCATGTCGGCGCCCTTCAGTACTTCCTCGAGCTCTTCTCGATGTTCCTCAGACGCAGCCCGTCCGACTTCGGGGTTGGCGCCCGCACCCAAACCTCGGGTTATGTCTCGACCCAGATCCAGCTTGATATCCGCGTCGGACATGAGCAGAGCCTGCGCGTCGGTATTCATGGCAATGAACTCAACACCCCTGACACCCGACGCGATCATGCGGTTGACTGCATTGACACCTCCACCACCTACCCCGACGACTTTGATGACGGCGAGGTAGTGCTGAGGCGCGGACAAGTTCTTGCTGGCCATTGTGTCTGACTCCAGAGGGCGGGTTCAGGTTGAACTTTACCTTGAAGTTGGCTGCTAATCCAGCGCAAATCGTTAAGCCTCTACATCAACTTGAAGGTTGATTGACCTCGGTGACGGCCGGACGAGACGGAGCGATCAGATTGATGAGACTGGCCGCAGGAACGTCGTCGGACAGTACCGCATTCAGTGCCGCAGCCTTGGCGGCCATGTCGACCGGCCGCCCCAAACGGATGCGGTGTCCATCGACGCTTGCCCACATCTCATCGCCTTCCTGCCAGAGTTCCAGGCCGGGTACTTCTCCCCCACCTGCGGCCACGAACTCGATAGCGCCCAGCACCATCTGATCCGAATAGGCCTCACCCGGTTGGAGACGCTCGATCGGGAACTGCAGAACCGGACCCTCAGGGTCTGCAGCAGCCGCTTCCTCCAGTACGACTCCCTGGTCGTCGACCAAGAGATAGCTGCCGGCATTCCAGATCCATCCGGCCGGAATCCGCTCCTCGACACGCACCTCAACCTGATCGGGGAACATTCGTTCTGCCGACGCTACCCGTACCCACGGGAGGGCTTCCAGAGCATCAACGATCTCATCTGTTCGTACCAGTACCAGCGGAGTTCCTGCCTCGAGCCCCGCCGCCGCTACCGCCTGGAGGACGTCTTCTCGGTCCGATCCGGCAATCGTGATCTCGTTGACGGAAAGCAATGGCGACTGCAGTAGCCACACGAGACCGGCAAGACTGGCGACCCCGACCAGCAGAATGAGCGCCCGCCGGACACCTTTCCTGGCACCGCTTTCGAGAACTGTCTTGCGGCGTTCGGCTATGCGGGGATCGATCATCCGGGGCTCTCTTCGGTCGTCCCATCACCGAAATCTCCGGCGAAACGGATCTCGGGGACGAGTTGCACCCCGGTTCGCTGATGGACGAGTCTCGCGACCTCTTCGATCAGATCGAAGACATCCTGGGCGGTGGCATCTCGTTCAGCGACGATGAAGTTTGCATGCCTGGTCGACACCGAGACCGACCCCATTGAATGCCCCTTTAGGCCGGCGGCGTCGACGAGTCGTCCGGCCGCGTCGCCTGGCGGGTTCTTGAAGACGCTTCCGGCATTCAGGGTGCCGCCCGGTTGGTTCTCCTTCCGCCAGCGACTCACCTCCCTCAGCGTTTGCTCACCCGTTTCTACCTCCACTTCGTCGGTGCGGAATTCGACCGCAGTGACCACTTCGAGGTCGGAAAGACTCGAATGGCGATAGCTCATTCCGAGTTCGAATGGAGATCGACGATTGCGACTTCCGTCCCGCAGGTCAAAGACCTCCGCCTCCACGAGAACGTCGGCAGTCTCCGTTCCATGACAGCCGGCATTCATCCGGACGGCACC
>JBLYYS010000104.1:0-2823 GCA_048550235.1 Acidimicrobiia bacterium
AGGCCATCCCATCACCTTCGGCGTCGCCGATGATCATCACCGGCATCGACGGCGAGACGACCCCGGCCATCGGCCCGACCGTTCGATGGTGATGGCAGGGGGATAGCGAGATGCCTTCCCATTGTCCCATCGCCTCGGCCTCCTCTTCGGAGGCGGCGAGGCCCTCATACACGAGTGCGCCCATCAGGGCTCCACGAATCGGACCACTGGCGCGTTCCCAGGTGAGTGGTGGTCCGGCATGTAGGAACATCGTGTCGGTCATTCCGGGAATGACGTCCCGGGCGGTCGCTATTCCGAGAAACTGCGGACGGACGGCGAGCATTCGATCGATCGCCTCGCGGTTGGCGGCGTGAGTAACTCCTGCTGCGGCGATGGTCGCCAGTGCGTCCTCCGTCCCGGCCGCCGGTGGACGCCACTCGGCCTGTGCAGCACGGGTTGCCTGGTCGGTCAGTGCCTGCTGAAGGATCTCTACTCCGGCGGTGGCAACTGTTACTTCGTCGGTGAGGAGTCGTTCGATGGTCATGCCGCACCTCCTGTGAGTCCGGCGGCGTGTCTAGCGGCCGCTGCATTGGAAACGAACACATCCACCCCGGCCTTGCTCAACAGACCAGCCTGATAGCCGAGGCCCTGCGGATCAGATTTCGATCCGCAGAGTGTCGCCACCACAGCCGCGCCGCTTTGTGTCAGCCGCTGCAGAACGGGGGCGAGTTCGACGGCCGGATCGGGATTCGCTCCGTAGCCCAGTACGACGTCCAGCAAGACCACGCCGATGGATTGATCCTTGATCGCCGATTCGAGCCGCTCGAGCCGAACCGTCTGGTCGATCATGGGATGCGCCCGCCCCTCGGTGTATTCGTCGTCGCCGTAGTCAACCAGTGAAGGGCCGTCGGTTGTTTCGGTGAGCGACATCGAGCCGATTTCCGGTTCGAGAATGAATCGTGCCTCGTCTCGGAGCGTGCCTCCTGAGAAGAACCCGCGCAGCACTCCGGGCCGGTGGGCCGATTGGTCCGCTCGCCAGGCGGTGTACTCGAACGGAGCTTTGCCGAGCTGCTCGAGAGTCCGGTTGGCTGCTCCTTCGAGTGTCGAGCCGGGTTCCATGAAGGCGATGACCACGGGGGTTGAACACTCGGCCGCAGCTGAGCGAACCCTCGCGGCTACTTCCGGTGCCGGCGGTTTCGAAACCACGACGATCACATCGGTGGCGGGATCAGAGTCCAAGGCCGCTAGGCCGCGCAGCGTCGACGAACCACCCACAGTCTCCGACAGGTCACGGCTGCCTGTTCCCCATGCATGGCGAACGCCCACCCCGGCGTCGTCGAGCAGACACGTCAGCTGCTGGATCCCGGTGCCCGAGGCACCGACAAGGCTCACAGACCCAGGTTGGACTGCGTTGGCGAAGCCCAATCCCACTCCACCTACGATCGACGTACCGCAGTCGGGTCCCATGACGAGCAGGTCCAACTCGGCAGCAGTCTCCTTGAGAATCACCTCGTGTTCGAGCGAGACGTTGTCGCTGAAGATCATCACGTGCAGCCCCGCTCGCAACGCCGCCATCGCCTCGACGAAGGCGTGTCGTCCCGGAACTGAGATCAGTGCCAGGTTGGCGTCGATCGATCGGGCGACGGTCTCCACGACATGAAGGTCCGGTGCACCCGGGACGTCGTTCGGTTGCGACCGGGCCGTCAAGGCCTGGTCGAGTAGGGCTTCGAGTTGATCCAAAGACGCTTCATTCTGGGCACGCACCGCGACGATCAAGTCGTTGACCCCTGCATCGATGAACCGCTGTGGATCGAAGCGGAGGTCCTCGAGAAGGCCGAGGTTCAGTTCGGTACCCATGGCAACGAGGGCCTCTTCGACTCCCGGGGCCTCACGCAACCGCTGGCTGGCTTGCATCAAGCGAACCGAGTCGTGATAGCGGCCGGCATAGACGGTGATGCGATCGATCATTGACGGATCTCCTGGTTGATGGCTTCGGTGCCGGTCATGAGTCCCCTTGTGAGGAATTCTCCGGAGGTATGACCGACATCGAGGAGTCGTTCTGTTGTTGACAATAGGTCGGTGCCGGATGCGAGAGAACGGAGGACGCTTGCGAATGGTGCGGCGACTCCACCCGCTAGGGCGTGTCGGACTAACGCGGCCGAGAAGCTGGTTGTCCTCGATCCGGCCAGGTCGGCGATTTCCTCTGCGATGTTCCGCAGCCATTCGGTGTTCGTGGCGGCCGCCGGTCCGAGCAGTATGTATGCGGCGAATGCGCCCGCCAACAGGTCGTCGCCCTCCGGAGTCAGGCCCTCGCCTTTCCCGAGCATCGATTGGCAGAGGTTGAGGACACGCTCTGCGTCATGGCTGACGAGCGCGGAGACCAACTCAGCATCGCTCTCGAGACCGGAGTGCACCTCCAGCTCTTTGAGGCGGCCTGCCAGTGACGTCGTATCGATCGGAGGTAGGACCGGTCGAGGGTCGAACCAGCGACGAGGCACAACTGCGAGGCGTCCGATGGCGATGATGCCGCCTCCTATAGAGACGGCATCATCGGGTTGAATCCAGCGGCCGAGCTCTTCGACTGCGAGTTCGAGCGCGTTCGGCAATCTCACGGCCTCCCGGTCGGAGAGCACGAGTACTTCGTCGTCAACTCCGATCCAGGCCGCGTGGTCCGAAACGCCCAGCAGCAAACCCTGTTGGATGGGGCCGAGCACCACAGAGCGGATCGTCACGCTCGCCACCGCGGCCAGTTGGAGGGCGGCGGCCTCCGATCGATGCATGGGGCTAGCCGTGATCCACGATCGCAATCATCGGGCCACCACCGGCTGGTCCCTGGTGCATGGC
>JBLYYS010000105.1:0-4867 GCA_048550235.1 Acidimicrobiia bacterium
ATCTCGATTGCGACGGGTCTTCTAACAACAAGGGTCGGTTCTGACTCGGCGATGGGTTCGGAAATCGCCAGGCAGGTTTTCTCTCAGCCGCAGGCACTGCAGATGGCGGCGGCTGTAATCGCCGGCCTGTCCCTGCTACCCGGCCTACCCAAGATCCCGTTCCTCGTCATCGCTGCCGTCCTGCTCTTCGCCGGCACCAAAAAGCCGGAGACCTCCACACCCGCAAGCGGAGAGCCCGACGATGAGGCAACGATCCCAATCAGCCCGGACGATCCGGAAGCGCTGGTCGGGCAGATGCGCGTTGAACCGCTCGAACTCCATCTTTCCTACGACATCCTCGACCTGATCGATCCGGAGAAGAGCGGAGACCTACTCGAACGAGTCCGGTCGCTCCGCCGCCAAATGGTCGAGGAACTCGGAATCGTGATGCCGTACGTCCGCACCCGTGACGACGTGTCGCTCCCTGCGAATACCTATCGCGTCCTGCTGCGAGGTACCGAGATGGGTCGTGGCATCGCCCCACGGGATAGCGTGATGGCCTTGCCTATGGGCGACGGTTCCGAACTAGCCGGACTCGGCGGCACCCACACCACAGAGCCTGTCTTCGGCCTCGACGCCTTCTGGCTGCCCGAGGATGCCCGCACGGCTGCAGCGGCAGCCGGCGCAACGGTCGTGGATCGATCATCGGCCGTAGTCACGCATATGGCGGAGGTGGTCCGTCGCCATGCAGCCGATCTCCTGACCCGCCAGGACGTCCAACTACTACTCGAAGGCCTGCGCCTCGACGAGCCGATCCTTGCCAATGAGGTTGGATCCGAAACACTCTCCCTGGCCCTGGTCCACAACGTGCTGCGCAAACTTCTCGACGACGGCGTATCGATCCGTGATCTGGGACGCATAGTGGAAGCCATCTCTTCCCGCGTGTCTGAAACTCGATCAGCCGAACAGCTGACCAATGCTGCGCGAGTAGCGCTGGGAGCCTCCATTGTTGGAAGGCTCGCTCCTCAAGGCACTCTTGCCGCTTTCACGCTCGACCCGACCCTCGAAGCTGGATTCCACGAAGGTCTCCGGGACGTCGACGGCGAGTTGCACCTGGTCATAGCACCCGAGCAACTCGAGGAGCTACACAAGGATGCCGCCCAGGCACTCGACATGGCCGCGCAGAGCGAACACCCGGCCGCTCTCGTATGTAGCCAGATGCTACGGCGGCCCCTGCGCAGGACCCTGACGTCGGCCGGTATCGATCTCAATGTCCTCGCATACCCGGAACTCCCAGCCCACCTGAACATCATCCCGATTGGAGTGATCGGCAATGCCGCCCACATCAGCGCCTGACACAATCATCATCGAGGCCGACACCGCCGAAGACGCGCTCGAACAGGTCACCGACACACTCGGCGCCGACGCCGAGATTCTCAGTGCTGAGATGGTGTCGACAGGCGGGATCGCCGGGTTCTTCGCTCGTGAGACCGTACGCATCACGGCTCGCCCACGATCGAGCGGGGTCGATCTTCAGGAACGGCCGCCGGAGCTCACGGCTTCCGAACCTGAGGTGCCGGAGATCTCCCATGTGCCATCCGGTGTCGACGCCGCTTTGGAGCGCATGATCAACGAAGCCGACACCGGGTTGACGACCTTCCAGGAAGCACTGGAACGTGAGTTCGCAATTCCGCAGCAGGCCGAGCAAATACCCGCAGCGCCTGCGATCGGAACCGGCATCCTGGTTGAGGAACCTCCCATCGCCGAGACAACAGGCGAGACCAAGCCACAGACCGCCGCTGCCTTGCGGATGACCGCTGCCTACAACGAGGTGACCGCAAGCGAACCCAGTCAACCTCGACTCCCGGAGGTGGAGTCCGGTCCCGCAGCTCCCGGTACCGGCCGGGTCCGATGGAGCGTGGCCGGTCTCACCAGGCTAGGGCTACCAACGTCCATCATCGAGTCGGTAGTTGGCCTGGATCCGAACGATGACATGGGATGGATAGCGGCCATCGCCCGGGCAGTCACGCCCTACTGCCGTCCTCTCCCGCAAGGATCTGCCGTCATTGCCGGACCCAGGGCTCAGCGCCTGGGTTGGGCCCTGAAGCTTCCCAGCTTCAGTGCTCCCGAGCTGCCTCCGTACGGCGGCTCGATCATCAGCACCGTTTCGGATGAGCCGGAGGAACTTGCCTGGCTCGACCATGTCCGCGGTGATCGTTGGCTACACGTAGCGGTAGATGATGAGCCGTGGCACGGTGTGGTTGCCGAGGATCCCATCGCAGTCTCGTGGACGTCGGAGCGAGGTGTGGCCGCGGCTCTTGCCTTGGCTTCGACCACCGGCGCCGTGCTCGGCTACGGAATGTCGTCGGAGATCGGCGCCCCGGCCGTTCGAGCGAATCCGTTGGACGTGGCGATTGCGCTGCGGACTCTCATGGAGCGTGAATGACATGGCTCCCCTACTGAAGCGCTACATCGCCATCATCGGACTGCTTGGACTCATCCCGATTGGCTATCTGCTCGTCGCTGGACGACTAACGGCATCTGACGCCGGCATGCGCGGCGCCATCGTCATTGTGGCCGTATTGGTTCTCCGGCGGTTGGCGGGATTGTTCCCGACTCCTCCGACGCGACCTGCCAGGCGGGCGGCCGACCAGACGGCCGGGTAGCAGTCCTGACTCAGGGACGATTGGTCTCTTCGATCGGAACGAGACGGGAATCTTCGAGCGCCGCCGTGCGGTGTCCGATGCCGGCCAGGTAGTCGGCATTCTGAGCCATTCCCAGAAACTGCTCGAGACCGGGATAGCGCACGAGCATCACGAGGTCCCACCTCTCGTCGACCGGGCCGATGAAGCTATACCCGCCTGTCCCCATGAACTGCAGCTCACCTCCCGCCGCCGTCAGGAACGGGGAAGTATGAGCAACGTAGAGCCTGTAGGCCTCCAGCCCGCTGATGGGTTCGGACGGAGCCAGCTCGGGTGAGTCCGTGTAGTCCGCTAACTCACGGAACCGCAACAGATTGAGCATGACCACCGGACCGGTGATGTTGCGCTCGAAAAGCCTGCGTCCGTTCTCGTTTGTTGGTTCGATGTACATACCTGGAGTATGGACTGACTTGTGAAGGCCGACCGGGTTTCCCACTGTGATCCTCCCCGGACGACGTAAGGTCAATTGCACACGACCAATCGGATCACAGCCGGCGGGGAGAAATCAGGATTGAGACTCGCATCGCCAACGGAGGTATCGCCACCACCCATGCAGGGTGGAAACGGGATGGCTGACCGCCCGGTTGTGAGTTCGCTCCTCATCGCACTTGCGGCCGGCCTGCTGTTGCAGATGTACAACATCATCGAGGTATCCCAACTCGTCGACTCGGTCGTCGGTAGCAACGATCTAGCCATTCATCTCCTCGACTTCTCATTTCGAATGCTGATGGGGGCGCTGCTCGTGCTCGTAGCTATCCCTCTCTTGCACGGATACCTCCGCAGAACCGGGATGACCGGATACGCACAATTCATGCGGGTGTCCCTGGGACCGGAGCCAACACCAAACGTGGCAGCGACGGCCGCCTCTTTCATCGCTCTCGTCGTGGTACTGGTTGCCGCCGCCATCAGTGCCGGCGTGTTCACTTTCAATCCGGCGGTTCTCGTCGAAGATGACAACTGGTTGATCCTTCTCGCCGCCCTCGTCCCGGCGATCTGGGAGGAGTTGGCGTTCAGGGGGTTCATTCTCTCCAACCTGCAACGGCGCTTTTCCGCACCAGTTGCCGTCGTGATCAGCTCGATCGTCTTTGGTCTCTTCCACTTCAGCAACCTGTTCGGCAATTGGGACGACCTAGGGTCGGTGGTTGCAGGCGTGATTGCCGCCACGACCCTCGGGGTCGGCTGGGGCTATGTCGTGGTCCGGACCAACAGCATCGTGCCGGCGATGGTGTTGCACTACCTGGTCGACGTGATCCTCTTCAACGAACTCTTCATCGACCCACTTGCCGACGACGACTCGACCTCCATCGTCTACCTCGCACTCGTTCTTCTATATCCCCTGTTGACGGTGGTGTTCACCAGACGGCTGTTCAAGAGCAGGCGATCGGCAACAAGAGTTGCTCGAGGCGAAACGTGACCACGAACCTCCGGTGATCCACGGCCGCAACCACCACGAGCCTCGTATTACGGTTGACGGCAGCGCTTTCAGGAGGAAGATTGACCGAGGAGAACTTCGACCGGGAACTCGCACGGGTCATCGACCATACGCTGCTGAGGACGGACGCCAGGAAAGAGGACTTCGACCGCGTCTGCGAGGAGGCGAAGCGCTACCACTTCAGATCCGTCTGCGTCTTCTCTGGCGACGTCGAGTACGTGGCGAGGAAGCTCGAAGGGTCGGACGTGATCCCCATCGCAGTTGTGGGTTTCCCGCACGGCCAGATGACGCCCGTCGCCAAGGCGTTTGAAGCTCACGATGCCATCACCAACCGGGGCGCGCAGGAGATCGACATGGTCATCCATGTCAGTGCCATCAAGAGCAAGCACTACATCCTCGCATTTGAAGATATCCAGCAGGTGGTCAGAGCTTGCGGAGAGATCCCCGTCAAGGTCATCATCGAGACGGCACTCCTCACGGACACGGAGAAGATCGCTGCCTGCTGCCTTGCCAAGACGGCAGGGGCGCGCTTCATCAAGACATCCACCGGCAAAGAGGACGGAGGGGCGACGGTGGCGGACGTCCGACTGATGCGCGAGGTCGTCGGCGACGAGGTTCTGATCAAAGCCAGCGGTGGCGTCAACTCAAGAGAGTTCGCCTACGAGCTCATCGAAGCCGGCGCCGACCGCATCGGAACGAGCAATGGGATCGCACTCGTGACGAGTGGCATAGCCGACGGCGGATACTGAGGCCG
>JBLYYS010000106.1:0-2720 GCA_048550235.1 Acidimicrobiia bacterium
GGTTGGTCGGCCAATGTGCGAGCAGCCGACACCAGCGTCTTGGCGGTTTCTGGTGCAATATCGAGCCGGCCGGCTGTCCATTCTTGGAGGGAACGGCATCCATCAGCCAGCGGTGTCTGCCGTTGATCTGCCTCTCGTAGTAGGACCAGTTGTTCGGCTCGCATACGAGCAACGTAGGACTCCAACTCGATGAGCCGCTGTTCCAAAGCGTCAGTTGTCAATCGGTCGAGAACTTGCTGTCTCATACAGACAAGATACGACCCGCCTATGACAGAAAAGCACCGGAAACGGCTGTTTACGGAAGAAAACTGAAGAAATCTCAAAGGGCCATTGGCCATTGGCCTTTGGCCGTTGGCTTCGTACCGGCACTGGGTCTCACGAAGGCAGGAGTTCCGAAGGAACTCCAACCTGCCGGCTATGCCGGCAGGCCCCCACTGTTGCCGAAGCGGCGAGTTTCTCCCCCGGACTTCACCCCGGGGGAGAAACGCGGAAGGGGCAGGAGTTCCAAAGCAACTCGCACGTGCCGGCGTAGCCGGCACGCCTCCTCCCCTCAACATAGAGACTCCTGACTCTGTTGGTGTTTGGATCTGACAGGTATCCCTACGTCGACCCAAATCCTCGCTCCGAAGGAAGAGGAAACCAAACCTGTCAGCCTCGCTCCTGCGAGATACCTCTCCACTTCGTCGTTGATCTGAAATGGGCGAAGGTAGGAGAAGCTTGGTCGCTCCAATCCCGGTGATAGCCGAGTGATGGGCGAATCAGGTCTCCTCCTAGCGGCGGTCAGATCGTGATCGCGACCTTTCCGCGCGAATGCCCAGAACCGACGTAAGCCATCGCTTCGGCGGCCTCGCTGAGGTCGAAGGTCCTACCGATGGTGGGTACGACCTTTCCGTCTTCGATCAGTGCTGTGAGATCGAGGAGATCCTGCTTGCGCACCGGTGCGTAGTACGGGCGACCTTGTTTCGAGATGAAGAGCGATTGCAGCGCGGAGGCGGCCATCCTTCCCAGCGGTCCGATCCAGCGGCCACCCGACGTACCGTTGTTGGAGATGTACTTGCCGTCGGGCGCCACTGCCCGCCTGCAGTC
The DNA here is from genome assembly GCA_048550235.1 of Acidimicrobiia bacterium. GTDB lineage: Bacteria > Actinomycetota > Acidimicrobiia > Spongiisociales > JAHEDJ01 > JAHEDJ01. The sequence continues at coordinate 1,087 of JBLYYS010000106.1, forward strand.
GGCCAGCGAGTGGTTGGCCACATTGTCGAGGATGAGGTCGTAGCGTTCGTCTCCCTGGGTGAAGTCGTCCTGGGTGTAGTCGACTACATGATCGGCGCCGATGGATCGAACGAACTCGAGGTTGGCAGTACTGCACACGCCGGTCACCTCGGCTCCCAGAGCCTTCGCAATCTGCACCGCGAACGTGCCGACGCCACCCGACGCACCGTTGATCAAAACGCGTTGCCCGGCCTTGACGCCGCCGGCATTGCGCACCCCGAGGAGCGCGGTCGCTCCCGAAACGGGAACAACGGCTGCCTGTTGGAGGGTGAGGTTCGATGGTTTGCGAGCCAGCTTCTTCTCCGGCACGGATACGTACTCGGCACAACTCCCACCTGCGGCATCGCCAAACACCTCGTCTCCGGCCTGAAACTCCCCGGCGTCTTTGCCCGTCGCCTCTACTGTTCCGGCGAAATCGAACCCGGGGATGCTCTTGCGCGGTCTGCGAAGACCAAAGCCCATGCGAAATAGCTGCGGACGGCCGACCATGAGCAGCCAGTCGCCCGGATGCACCGAGGCGGTGTGGACGCGGACCAGCACCTCATCGTCCTTGACCACCGGTTTTTCGATGTCGCGGAGCCTCAGAACGTCGGCGGCTGAGCCGTAGCCTTCCTGGACTACTGCCTTCATGGGTGTTACCTCTTTCGGCCGGAGAGTGGCTTCTGTCGATCGCTCCAGAATGAGGGATCGATCTCCTAAGGCCTAGCACACGAAGACGCGGTACCCCCTGGGCCTTTCGTCAGGAATCCGCCGGTCGCTCTTGTTGTCGTCGGTCAAATAGTGTTGTTGAAGGCTGCCACCGGCAGAGTAGGTTTGGTGCTGGAAGGGAGTCTCATGTCCGATCTGGTCGAGAAATTCCAAGCCGCCGCGACAGAGGTGAAGCAACTGCCCGAGAAACCCGACAACGCCGAACTGTTGAATCTATATGCGCTGTTCAAGCAAGGGAGCGAAGGGGACGCGGCCGGCAAGCGACCGGGTTTGACCGACTTCGTAGGTAGAGCCAAGTACGACGCATGGGCGAGTGTCAGCGGGATGGCTCGGGAAGATGCAATGCGGGCCTATATAGACCTGGTGGAAGCGCTGAAGGCCAAGTAGGACCAGTCACCTTCATCAGGCTCCGACCGCTACCGTTGGGTCCGTCATGCCCGAACTGCCCGACATCGTCGTGTATATCGAGGCCCTGGAAGAGCGGATCCTGGGTGAAACCCTGTTGCGACTGCGTGTGACCGCACCGCAGTTGCTGCGCACCTACGACCCTCCAATGTCGGCCGTCGAGGGTCAGGATGTCCGTGGCTTGCGAAGAATCGGCAAGCGGATCGTCTTCGAGTTCGACGACGAGTTGTTCTTGATCATCCACCTCATGGTGTCGGGCAGGCTGGCGTGGGCGAAACCCAACGTCGCCATCCCCAAGAAGGTCGGACTGGCCGCGATCGATTTCGAGGACGGGACCGTGCTTCTCCGCGAGGCTGCCACCAAGAAGCGGGCCGGAATGTGGATTGTTCGAGGGGAGGAAACCCTGGCCGACCACGATCGTGGAGGAGTAGAGCCGTTGGAGATCGATGTCGATCAGTTCCGGCAGGCGCTCACTCGCGAGA
>JBLYYS010000107.1:0-10545 GCA_048550235.1 Acidimicrobiia bacterium
ACGTCCGCCGCAGGGGCGGGCTGGGAGGCTTTCCTCTTACAACTTCGGACGTGAACGTGCCCTTGGTTGTAGGGTGCGGCATTCGCCGTCGTAGCCCTTCAATCGAGCACCAAAGATGCTCGACGTCGCGAATATCGACAAGGCAGGACAGAACTTGAGATCTTTTTCCCTCGACTTCCTGACCAGACCACAGTGTGGTCTCTGTTCCTCAGTCGCGCCAATCATTTCGCGCGTCGCTTTTATAGCACGCGCAGACGTGAGCCTAAGGGATGTCAACGAGGATGACGAACTTTTCGATCGATTTGAACACCGGATTCCGGTGGTTGTCGGTCCGGACGGTGCAGTCCTGGCCGAGGGACAAATCGGGTTCTGGGGGTTGTTGGGCGCGGTGTTGCGTGCTCGGATTAGGTATCGCCGCGGCGGATGAGTTGTGGGCTGTGAGCTATGAGCTATGAGCTATGAGCAATTGGCGATTGGCTCCGGTTTCGGGGCTTGTTGCTTTCGGGAGGCGGCTCGTGACTCGCAGGTTGGCTCCGGTTTCGGGGCTTGTTGCTTTCGGGAGGTGGCTCGTGACTCGCAGGTTGGCTCCGGCTTTGGGGCTTGTTGCCGGCAGTGGCGGTTCGTGAGCTCGCAGGTTGGCTCCGGCTTTGGGGCTTGTTGCTGTGGTGGCGGTTCGTGAGTTCGAAGGTTGGCTCCGGTTTCGGGGCGTGTTGCCGGCGGTGGCGGTTCGTGAGCTCGCAGGTTGGTTCCGGTTTCGGGGCTTGTTGCTGCGGTGGCGGTTCGTGAGCTCGCAGGTTGGCCCCGATCTCGGAGCTTCTTGGGCAGGCGGTTCAGCCTTCTGTCCCGGACTCGCCCTCCACAGGCTCGCCCTCTACCGGCTCACCCTCTACCGGCTCCTCTTCGAGCAGTCCGCAGGCGATGAGAGTTTCCTCGGCAGGAGCGCCGCCGAAGCGGATGCGCTCGAATGCCGATACTGCCCGGATCTCCTCGTCGGTCAGGTCGGCCTCGAAGCCGGGCATACCGCCCTGAATGGGCTTGTCGTCGGCGCCGTACGTGCTGCCCACAGCGACGCTCCATCCGTCTGATCCGAGGGCGATCCACTGCACTTGCTCATCACAAGAAGGCCACGTCACCAGGACGGCTCCGCCTGACATCGCCGGTCCCGTCCCTCCTTGGCCGTTGGCGCCGTGACAAGAGGCACACTGCGCTCCGGCCGTGTAGATCTCCTGGCCGAGCGCTAGGAATGCTGCTGCTTCTGCACCGCCGCCGCCACGACCCTCGAATGCCGTCCCATCGCAGTTGACCAGCGACCCGTCAAAGGCCACCTGCAGACTGCCGCCGTCTCCGCAGGCAACTCCGTTCGAATTGACGATCAGGTAGAACAAACCGAATAGGGGGATTGCGAAAAGGGCCGCCACCATCCAGGGAGAGAACGACCGGGCAGCTTTCTTGCCTGTGAGCACCGGAGCGCTCACGGGCTCCGATTTCTCTTCCGCCACCGCGACGGGCTCGGGAACGGGCTCGGGTTCCGGGGTCTGGTCCTCGACCGGCTCTGTGTCCGCGACTGCTTCGGGGGCGGGAGTCTCCACAACAGGAGCCTCGGACTTTGGAGGAGTGGGTGCCCCACCGCTCCAGGCCGTGAGGATCGCGTCGGCTGAAGTCCCCGCGGCCGCTGCCCGCGCATCGGCGGATCGCTGGATGAGAGCCTCGGAGGCCCCAAATTCTTCGGCCAGAGTGCTGACTTGTTCGCTGCTCATTTGGATTCCAGGAGGTAGGAGACGAGGTGATTCACATCTTCTTCGGGCAGGTAGCTGAAGGACGGATGGTCACTACCCGGTCGAGCATCCTGGGGGTCTTCGAGATATGCGGTCAACCATTCAGCATCATTGGTCGGCTCTCTGGAACCAACGTGAGCGAGATCTGGGCCGATTCGCTGTACGCCCGGGATCAGAGGACTGTCGGAGAGGGTGACGATGCCGAGATCGCCGTCGGTGATTATTGGACGAACCTGCTGGGTGTGACACGCGGCGCAGCCCTCTGCCAGGTAGATGTCTCGGCCGTCCACAGCTGCACTCGAAAGCTCGATTGTCTCGACGGCATCCAGCGATTGCGCGTTTTCGCCTGAAGCGGGTGCGATAACGGCCGCCACGAACATGATTGCGAACACGGCCAGGGCCGAGAGCAGCAATACGCTCAAAGATCCAGCCGGCACCGGTTCCGGCTCGTAGGCGATCGGCGGTTGTACCGGAGGGTCGGTGGCAGGTTCCTCGGGAAGCGCTTCTTCAGCTGTCTCGACTTCGAGTTCGGATTCAGCAGGCTCCGGAGCTTGCTGGGCGGGAGGCTCAGGCTCGACCGCCGCCGGAGCGGCGTCCTCAGCAGGAGCTGGTGCCGAGACCGGCGCTGCCGCCCCTCCGGTCCACTCGTTCAACACGGCATCTGCGGTCGATCCCAAGGCCGTCGCACGAGCCTGCGCCGAACGCTCGACGAGAGCTTCCGACGCTCCGAATCGTTCGGCCAGGCTGGCGATGTGTTCGCTACTCATCGGCGACCTCCACGGAAACCAGAACTTCGCTGGTCGTCGGAGATCCCGAAGTAATCGTCCGATACACCAGATAGGCGTGAACCAGTTGGCCGGTGAACGTGATCAGCACTCCGATGAGAGTGAAGATCCACAGAGGCGATACGGCGGTCAGTGTCTGGAAGAAACCTTCGCCGGTGTTTTGATAGGCACCGCTGTAGGAACCTCCCGCCCAGGTGAAACCGCTCACCATCCCGGTCAACCAGAGGAAGATCGAGGTCGAGGTGACTCCGAGTAGAGACAAACGCAGGTGCCGGCGAGCCAGGTTTCGATCGTAGAGGTCTCGTCCGAGGAGACCAGGAAGCACTGCATAGACGAAGGCGGCGGTCGTCCATCCGCCGATGCCAAAGAGAAGAAAGAACGACGTGCCGTCCCACCAGGACGTCAACCCGACGATGGCGGCGACGCTCCGGAATCCGGCCACCGAGGAAAGCACGATCGGAACGGGCAGCAGCAGTGCACCAGTCAACGCGAACCGGAGTGGGATCGACGACTGGACGGTCTCCCAGTGACCGCGGGCGCTACCGGTGGCATTGAAGAACGTGGTGATGGCGACGATGACCAGGAGAAGACCGAGAACAATGGCGACGGTTTCGAGCCAGTCCGGTGCGGGGCCGTGCGTGAACCGCGTGTAACCCGCCGCGCCTCCTGCCAGTGCAAGGGTCCAGAACCCGATGCGAGCCATCTGTTCGCTGTGTAATGCGCCGCCTGTGAGTTTCGGGATCAGGTAGAGCACGATTCCTATCGCCGCTGCACCCACCCATAGGTAGTGGATCGCCGACGTCGTGAACGAGGAGACAAGCGAACTCGCGACCGGGTCTTGTCCGGGGAGGTTTGAAACCGCCGCGATCGCCGGGAGCCAGATCACGGCTCCACTCACATAGAGCAAAGGGGCGGACGGTGCCGACTCCGAACGATCGCGCAGTGAGGCAGAAACCACGACCGCCGGAACGGCAAGGGCTATCAAGAGCAGAAGGTCGGCCCAGAGCGGGAATGGGAAGAACTCGAATCCGTCTCCAGTACCCATCCCGACGGCAGTCGTACCGGCAACGACTACTGCGGCCAGGAATGGAAGGTTGAAGCCGGCAAGACGAGTGAGGCGAAGCGGAGCGCCGCTGAGGCGTGGCGTGAGGTAATAGGCCACTCCTATCAGGGTGGGAGTGAGCCATCCGAACACTGTGATGGCCGATGCCATCTGGCGAAGTCGCCCGTAGGACCAGAATCCAAGACCGTCGAGGATTCCGGGGAAGACTCCTTTGAGGATCTGAACCAGGGTCAGAAACCCGGCCAGCACGAGAAAGGCGGTCCCAGCCAGCAAGTGGCGACGAGCGATCGAATCACTGTCGATCGCTCCGAGAAAGGCTGAGTTGTCGTGTGTCTCAGCGACCAACGCGGGGTCCCTTCCGGTGGTTTGGCGACCAGAGACTAACGGATGGTCGGTCTCGTCGCCGACCAGGCAGTGGTGAAGTTGCGGTCCGACGACCTTGATTCGGAGGGTTGGCTTACGCCCAGCCTCCAATGCGACTAAAGTCGCCGCTGCCTAGGGGAAGTGTGCGGCGCGCTCCGACCTACCCTTGGGATGACGCAATCTGAGGGCGATATTGCAGTGCACCGTCTGAGCCAACTCGACGACAAGCAAAGGATGCGGCTGGGTTCCGCCCTCTTCTCCGTTGGGCTCTTCTTGCTGGGGTTCGGCGTGTTGTTTGCCCACTACGCAGGGTTTCCTGAAGGCGAGCAGGTCGACTACTTCGGTTGGTTCCCGCGTGGGTGCATGATCGGCGCAGAGCGATGCATCCCCTGGATCACCGCCGGACACCTCATTGCAGCAGCCGGCTCACAGTTGGCGATCGTGGGCGCTCTGTTTCTCTGGGTAGCGAATCAGCGGATGACCTGGGCGCGGGCCGGATTCACCGCTCTGCTGACCTGGGTCGAGTTCGTGATCATCTTCGGCATCGTTCCATCCGAATGGCTGAACCTGAGTCAGGGACCGCTCGAGTGGACGCGGCAACGTATCGCTTTCACGATTCCACCTTGGCTGGTGCTCGGCAACGACGTCTCGATCAGTTGGGCGGCGCTCAAGGATGCAGTGTCCGGTGCCTACAACATGGCGGTTCTCGGCGGGGCCATCCTCTTCGCCTACAAGATTCAAGGCTGGGGCAAGACAAAGCCGAAGCCAACCGTTGAGCAGTCTTCGGTTTTCGGCCGTCCCCTAACCAAGGGAGAGCGCTAAATGGCTCGCACCGACGCCTGGATCGAGGCGCCCCCCTTCCGCGACGACTATGAACTGACCTTGGTCGAGGGTGAGACGATCGCCAAATCAGTACGCCCAAAACAGTTCCTCCATATCGACCAGGCGGAATGCATCCTCTGCGAGGGTTGCGTTGACATCTGTCCCTGGAAGTGCATCCACTACCTGTCTCTCGATGCGATCGACGGGGCACATGGGGTCATGGACCCCTCGGAGGAAGAGGGAGCGTTTGGGTTCTTCGTGGTTGATGAGGAGGCCTGCACGCGGTGCGCTTTGTGTATCGACCGTTGTCCGACCAACGTGATCACTCTCGGCAAGTTCGCCGGATCGGTATCGGACGAGGCCCGAGAAGCAGGCGTTCTGCCGGCACCGTGGCAGGTCGACACCGGGCAACGAGATTTCAAGAACGGTTACGTCTACGGCGTGCGTTGGTAACGGGAAGGTACGGAAAGTGGCGAACGGAAACGGTAAAACAGGGCTGCTGGGTACGGTGCAGGAGAAGGCATCTGAACTCGGTGACCGTGTAACCAGCAGTCAGGCCTGGGATTCGGTGTTCCGGCCGGGTTCTCCCTTCAAGAAGGGACATACGGACAGCCCCAGGAACCGCTCCTACGTCGTCATGAACAATGTGCTCTATCACCTTCATCCAGTGAAGGTGAAGCGCCACGGGGTTCGCCTCTCCTACACCCTCTGCCTTGGCGGACTCAGCTTCTTCCTGTTCATCTTGCTCACGATCACGGGCATCTTCCTGATGTTCTACTACCGCCCCACGGCCGAAGCCGCCTACGCCGACGTAGCTGCACTTTCGACCAGCGTGGCGTTCGGTTCCCTGGTGAGGAATATGCACCGCTGGGGGGCACATCTGATGGTGTTGACGGTGTTTCTCCACATGAGTCGCGTGTTCTATCACGGGGCCTATAAGCCGCCTCGCGAGTTCAACTGGGTGGTCGGCGTCGTGTTGCTGCTGCTGACACTGCTTCTGTCTTTCACCGGATACCTACTTCCCTGGGATCAGCTCGCTAGGTGGGCTGTCACCGTGGGAACGAATATGGCGGGGTTTGTGCCGGTGTTCGGTGATCAAGTGCGGTTTGCGTTATTGGGGGCGGCCGATGTGTCGGCCGACACACTGCTGCGCTGGTACGTGTTACACGTGCTCTTTCTACCGTTCATCATCGTCGTCTTCATGGCCGTCCACTTCTGGCGAGTCCGCAAAGATGGCGGCATCTCGGGACCGCTGTAAGGAGCTCAATTGGTCGACATTCCTGAAGAACTCCTACGGCGCTCAGCCGAAGCACGTGCGGCCGCTACCGGTCGCCCGGTTGAGGATGTGCTCGCCGAGATGGTGGCGGCTATCGGTGCAACCGATCCGGGTGGTCTGACTGCTGAGGTTGCCGCCGTTGAGGAACCGGAAGGTTCAAAAGAACTCCCTGAGGACCTTCTCGAACGTGAGGCTGCCGCCCGTGCCCGCGTGCTGGGAGTATCTGCGGAAGACGCAGTCGCCGAGATGCGCGGTGAGAAGGAGTTGGATCTCCCACCGGCTTCTACACCTCCTGAGCCTGCGAAGCCGGAACCGGGCCCGGAAGTCGTGGTTGGCGTGGAATCCGAACCAGAGGCTGTAGAAGAGCCGGCACCAGCCGTCGACAGCGATAAGCCGGCCGTGCCCCTGGTGGGAGCCGATGGAGAAATCGACTATGCACCGGCCGCAGCCAGCCTCGGCATGCCGGAATCACTCCTGAAGCGGAGTGTGGAGGCCAAGGCGAAAGCCAAGGACCTGGACCCCGTGGCCGTCCTCGCCGAGATGACCGGTCAGACCGTCGATTCTGTACCGTCGCCCGTCGCAGCACCGGTCGAGGAAGCGCCGCCTGTGGCACCTGCCCCTGCTCCTGCCGCCGCCGCTGTGGCTGTTCCATCTGGTGAGTTGGATTGGGCTGCTGGTGCGAGTGCGGTGGGGATGACGGAGAAGCTGTTCCGGCGGAGTGTGGAGGCGAAGGCCAAGGCGAAGGGTACGGATGTTGGGGTGGTATTCGCGGAGATGACCGGTTTGCCGGTGTCTGCTCCTGCCCCCGCCGCTGTGTCTGCTGCTCCTGCTGCTTCTGCTGTGGCTGTTCCGTCTGGTGAGTTGGATTGGGCTGCTGGTGCGAGTGCGGTGGGGATGACTGAGAAGTTGTTCCGGCGGAGTGTGGAGGCGAAGGCCAAGGCGAAGGGTACGGATGTTGGGGTGGTGTTCGCGGAGATGACCGGTTTGCCGGTGTCTGCTCCTGCCCCCGCCGCTGCGCCTGCTGCTTCGGCTACTCCGGCGGGTGAGTTGGATTGGGCGGCTGCTGCGAGTGCGGCGGGGATGCCTGAGAAGTTGTTCCGGCGGAGTGTGGAGGCGAAGGCCAAGGCGAAGGGCACCGATGTTGGGGTGGCGTTCGCGGAGATGACCGGTCTGCCGGTGCCTGCCGCTGCTGCCGCCGCACCCGCTGCCGCTGCCGCTGCTCCTACTGCCACTGCCACGGCCCCGGCAGCACCAGCTGCTCCGGCAGCTACCGCAACAATCCCCAAGGACGTACGCCCGCAGCGGCTGCTGACGGTCGTCAAAGCTAAGGCCATTCAGCAGGTCAAGTCCGAGCCGACCGACAAGGTCAGCACCTGGCCGCATCTGCTGTTGATCGAGTTCGTGGCTTTGCTGGCTGTGACCGCGTTGTTGATCGTCATGTCGGTGGCGATCCAGGCCCCGTTGCTGGAAGCTGCCAACGCCAATGTGACACCAAACCCGTCGAAAGCTCCTTGGTACTTCTTGGGTCTACAGGAATTGCTGACCTATTTCGATCCCCAGATCGCCGGCGTCACGGTGCCGACAATCATCGGCCTCATCGGATTCATGGCCATCCCGTACATCGATAGGAATCCCTCGAACAACCCGACCGATCGGAAGTTCGCCATCTTCATGTACACGTTCTTCATCATGGGGGCGGCCGCATTGACGATCATCGGCACTCTGTTCCGCGGCAAGGGCTTCAATTTCTCCTATCCATGGACCGACGGCATCTTCTTCGATGATCTCAAGGATTGGATCAATTTCGAATGACCGCGACGCAGATCGTCCTCATCGCAGTTATTGCAGTAGCGGTACTCGCCGCCCTGGCCGCCTTCTCCATTGCCTCACGTCGGACTCCGACCGACTGGAGGTCCGAGATGGACGATCGGGCCAGGCGTTCGGACCGTTCGCAAGTGCCCGTGAGCGTTGGAGCGGTGGCGGTAGTCGAAGTCGAAGAGCCGCCGGTCGAAGCACCTGAGGAACCTGCCGCCGTTGAGACGATGGAGGTCCTCCGGGTAGAAGAGGTCTCCCCAGAGGAGGCGGGAGTGACCCGCCGTCAGTTCTTCAACAGAGCCACAGTGGCACTGTTCGGGACCTTCCTGGCAACGATGGGTGGCGGCATGTTGGCCTTCATGTGGCCGAAGCTGAAGGGTGGTTTCGGATCGGACATCGATGCGGGCACGATCGATGAAATCCGGACGCAGGTCTTCCAGGCAGACGGTTCGATAACCCCGCTCTTCCGGCCAGACGCCAGGGCCTACATAGTGCCGATCACCGACGAAGAGCTGAACAGCAGCCAGTTTGTCGACAAGAGCCTGGCCGCAGGAGGGTTCATGGCGTTGTTCCAGCGATGCGTTCACCTCGGCTGTCGTGTTCCCTGGTGTGGCACATCGCAGGGATTCGAATGCCCGTGTCACGGATCCAAGTACAACTACACCGGTGAGTACGACTCCGGCCCGGCGCCCCGCAACCTCGATCGTTTTGTTGTCGAACTGCGCGACGGCCGGTTCATCATCCGGACGGGGCAAATCATTGAGTCGCCTCGTGCCCCTGAGAAGTCGGTGTCATATCCACAGGGACCCTCCTGTATCGCCATCGAGAGCGCGGAGGAGTAGGTGTCCGGAAGCCTCATCATCGCCATAGTTGCTGCGGCCGTTGTCTCTTGGCTCGCTTACATCATGTCGACCTTGACCAAGAAGGTGGACGACCCCGACCCCGGGCCCAATCGCCGCCAACCTTTGCCGGACGAGTTCCTGGAAACCAGGCGTCTGGACCGTTGGCTGGCTGCCGCGGTGGTGTTCTCGGGGATCCTTGCGGTTTCGCTTCCTCTCTATTTCCTGACCGAGCCAAACCGGCAGGAGAGCTTCGTTCATGCCTTTGAGGAAGAGGCCGTTGAGCGCGGCGCGCATCTCATCGAGGAGTTCGCCTGTGAGAGTTGTCACGGCCCCGGGTTCGTCGGCGGTGCAGCCTCCTATGTAGAGAAGCGCAGCGACATCTCTGTGAGTTGGGCCGCTCCGGCCCTCGACGACATTTTCTATCGATACGACACCTCCGAAATCCGGTTCTGGTTGGTATACGGAAGGGCGAACAGCCCGATGCCGGCGTGGGGCCTCGCAGGTAACGGTCCCATGAACGATCAGCAGATCGAGGACCTCATCGCCTATCTGGGGTCGATCCAGATCAGCCAGGAAGAGGCATTGGCAAAGGCCGACACCGGCGTGACCGTCGCCCTCAACCGGCTGGACAACGCCTCGACGAGCGTAGAGCAGTCCATCGCCGGTCAAGAGCTGCTCATTGCCGAGATCGAGGCTGCCCCGGCCTTGTTGCCGGTCGCCGAGGGATATCTAGCGCGGGCGCAGGCTGCGCTCGATTCCGCCGGGTCGGAAAGGGATACCGATGCGGACGGCATCTCCGACAATTCCGAAACTGGCATTGAGGCGGTGATGGCGGAAGCCTCCGCGGCCGGGTTGTCATTTGGTGGAACGGCGATCACCGCCGTTCCACTCGACCCGAGCAACCCGGAGTCGACCTTCGGTGTTTCCGATCGCCAGGCTGCTCGAACGGCAGTGTCATCACTCAGTTCCCTGGTCTCGAACCTCCGCACGACGGCGGAGAATCAGGAACAGTTGCTGACGAGAGCGCAGGTGGGCCTCGAGTATCTCCTCAACGCGCGTGACAACGAGTTGTGGCGAGTCGATGTGGATGGATTGGCGGAAGCCTCGTTCGACGGCAACGTCGCCGACGCCGAGCGAGCCGTCGGCCTGTACAACGCCTATTGTGCGCGCTGCCACACTGCCGGGTATTCGGCTGGGGTTGCGTACACGCAGGAGGCCGGATCCGGTTCGCTAGGTCCGGCGTTGTGGAATGGGCGGGCGAACGTTCAGTTCTCGTCTGCCGACGATATGGTCAACTTCATCGCCGTCGGATCGGAACTCGGGAAGCCGTACGGTGTCAACGGCCAGGGGCGAGGGTACATGCCCGGATTCGGCCAGGTTCTGACCCAGGAGGATTTGGAACTGATAGTCGACTACTTACGCGGCGAAACGCTACAGGGGTTCTGAGATGCGCGAACTGTTCCGTGAAATCCTGTCGGCCAATCTCACCTTCACCGGGATTGTTCTCACCGCCGCCTCCTTCCTGGTGTTCTTCGGCAGCGGCTACCTGCTGCTCTACACGAACCTCGGCAAACGGCTGGGATTCCTGATCGCAGGGGCAGGGGTGTTCGGATGGGCGACCATCAACAGCCTGTTGTTCGTTCTCTACGCCCCCCGGGGGCCGCGGCAAGCAGACATCGAAGGCCTCAACGCATGGGAGATCCGACTGATCCCGGTGACATGGATGTTGGTCTCTGCGATCCTCTTCGCGGGTTTCCTGGTTGCCCTCAACCGTCTAGAGGACGACGAAGAAGACGCAACAGCC